>JBEKLW010000225.1:0-5161 GCA_050008815.1 Bryobacteraceae bacterium | reverse complement strand
GCGGGCGCAACCTCCGGCGAGCCTATCCCCGTAAGTACCCGCCAGACTTAGCTCGCTTCTCCCCTCAAGAATTCAATCAAAAATCCGCAATCACAAATCGCAGGTCCTGGGCGCTTCGCGCTTCTGGCCGAACGGTCCGTTTCCTTGTTGCGTGCCTGCTCTCGGCCCTGCCTCGAGCGGCGCATTCTACCCGGGCCGTCACGCGGAATCCAGGGAACCGCCGAGGGGCCAAGAGCCCACTGATACTTCCGGGGAATCGGAGAGACGGGTGCAAGTGACTCCTGGCGGGCTCTCTCGACGGGGAAGTCGGCTCAGGTTCAATGATACCTGACGGCCTCCGCAGTCGTGGCGGCCTCGACGTCTTGGGGGTTGATTGTCTGTGTCCTTTCGGGAAGCCTGCGCAAAGGTCACCGATCTTGTTTGCGGGTAGTCGGTCAGTGCAGAAGGCCGAGGAATAACGCCATCCCGTTGGCAACACACCGTTCGACTTTGGCCCACCCTGCGGGCGTCGGCATGAGGTGCTGGCAGGACTGACACTGGTAGAGGGCGACACGCTGGACGTGGATTTCCTTCCCCGCGAGGTGGCCGGGACCGGCGAGCCGGACCGGATACGTCGTGATGCGTCGCACCAACGCGGTCCCCGCACAGTGTTCGCAGGCTGCCGGTTTGCTGGCACTCGCTTTCGTCTTTCGCACGAGGGGCGCCTTCCCCCTTACCCGCCGCGCTCTCCTGCGGCCCGGTAGTTCCAGGGCATCCAGTCCTGCGGGCTCGGGGCCAGCGCGTCGGCATGGGTCTGCAAGACGGTCAGGTAGTCGAACGGATTGGCGCCCGCGAGCTGGCACGTGTGGATGAGGCTCATGAAGAGGTCACCTACCTGGGCGCCATTTTCGCTTTGGTAGAAGAGCGCGTTCTTGCGATGCAGGATGGCTTTCTTCAACACCCGTTCGCAGAGATTGTTGTCGAGGGGCGCCCCGGGCTGACGCAGGAAGAGCGTGAGTCGCTCCCAGTGATGCTGCAGATACGTGATGGCCTGCCCGAGCCCGGAGTTCGGCTCCACCCTTCGCTCCGCGAATTGCGCCGCGCACCAGGTCTCCAGTGCCTGCATCCGCGGGCCGCTCTGGGCCTGATGGACCTGGAGGCGCTCGGCGGGCGACAGGCCCTGGTCGCGGCAGGAGGCGTCGTACTGGTATACCTCGCCCACGATCTCCAGCACATACCGGCATGCTTCGGGAAAGCTCGGCGCCACCTCGACAAAGCGGCGTCTCGCGTGCGCGAGGCAGTGCGCCACGATGGTCGCGAGGGGCTTGGGCAGATTGCGCGTGAGGGCGTCGCACATCTGGATCGGAGGCCCGAGCGCCGCCGCCCGGCGCGCCAGCACCGCGGCCAGGTTCTCCCCGGCGTGCTGGTGGCCGGTGAAGAAGAGCGCGATGCTCTGCCCTGTCTGCGTCGACACGATGCCAGAGGTGAACACGCCGGTCCGTGCCGACCCCTCCTCCGAGTGCTCCCCCGCCTCCGGTCCCCGGGGGCCGGCGCGGCTCCACTGGAGGATCTTCATGGGGGTGTCGTCATTGTAGAGCACCTGGCCCTGCGCCGCCTGGCGGATCAGCTCCGCGTAGACCGGGGCGAGCCGGCGGGCGGTGGCCGCAACGATCTCCCACTGGGTCGCCGCCGGCAGCGGGATCCCCAGGCTGCCCTGGAGCCCTGCCAGCCGGTGGAAGGGCACGCCGCTCCCGTACTTCAGCAGCGCAATCATACTCGCGGCGGTCGCGTCGTACTTCGCCGGGCCGACCCCGGCCGGCGGCTCGGCCGTGTACACCTCGCCGCAGAGATTGCAGCGGAGCCTCTCGCACGCGTAGACCGTGGCCGTGAGGGGGGCCCGGCCCAGGACCCGGACCAGGACGCCCGGCTCCCGCTGGGCATACACCTTGCCTGTGAGACACCCTGGGCAGTGATCGCCCGGCTTCAACGCTGCATGGGCGATCGCGATCCTCTGGGCGCCCGCATAGGCGTCCACGCCGTGGCGGCCGTGGCCCGGGCGGGGGGTGGCGGCCACTCCAGTCTCTGGGGAAGTCTTCGCTGGCGGCGGCCCGCCTGGGCCGCCCGGCTCCCCTGCGTCGCCTGCTGGGCCGTCCGTCGGCAGGACGTGGCGCGTCTTCTCGGTGGAGGCGCCGAACAGGAGCTGCCGCAGGCGGCGGATCGTGGTGGTCTTGTCCTCCACCAGCTGCGTCAGATAGTCGAGGGTCTCCAGCGCCGCCTTGAGTTTCTGGTAGCCGTCCTCGCCGAGCGCCGCCCGGGCGCGCTCCAGCAGGGTCGCGAGCTCGGCGAGGGGCAGGTCCAGCCGCGGGAGCGGGGGCGGCATCCTACCCCTCGGCCAGCCACTGGCGGAAGTCCGGCCGGAGCGGATACCCTAGCACCTCTTTGATCGGGCGGGTGGGCGTCCGGGTGGGCGCGTCCTTGCCGCGCCCCGTCGTCTGGCCCAGCCAGATCCAGTTCGCGGCCCGGTAACAGGTGCCCCGGAACCGCTGGGGATCGATGAAGGTCTCGAGGAAGACGACCGGGTGGCCGTAGCGGCGCGCCCAGTCGCCCGAGAGTTGGCGCACCATGCGGCTGAGGAGGTGCGAGGCCAGGTGCGGCACCCGCACCCAAGGCAGGATCAGGAAGCGCGAGTTGTAGGCCAGGAACCGGATGTTCTGACGCCGGGCCGCGGCCGACCAGCCGAGGAAGCGATCGCGGCAGCCGAGGTGCCGGGGGGCCGAGGACCAGGCGAAACAGGCGAGCGGCCGGCCCGCGCCATAGATCAGGTACTTCAGCTGCTCCCCGACCGGCTGGGTGTACCCGAGATAGTGGTACTGGTCGAGCAGGCTGTTGAAGAGCGCCTCCTCCGGCGTGCGCCGCACCTCGCGGAACTCGAGCGGCCGGAGGTCGGCCAGGACGGCGTGCACTGGCTGGGGATCCACCGGGACCCGGCCGGGGCGGGCGCGCACGGCCAAGGGGTTGGGGGGGAGGTACCGCACCGGCGGGAGCGTGAGCACCCCCGCCCGGTGGAGAGCGAGCATCAGCCCCCGGGCCACCATGTCCCGGGGGGCGCCGTTGGGTTGCACCCAGTGCCAGGCTTCACAGAGCTTGCGGGACAGCGCCCGCCGGCTCGCCGTCGGATGGGCGGCGATGAGCGCGCGGAGGAACGCCACGTCGGCCGACGTGATCACTCGGTGCCGGTAGGCGAGCGGCGCGTCCATGCCTGGCAGCATAGCAGGGACGGCGATGGAACGCAAGGCGTATCCGCCGAGTGGCTGCGCTTTGTTCTCACCCGGGGCTGAGGCGCCGCCAGGCGGGGGACGCCTTGGCGGCCGCCGGCTCGCCGCCCGCGAGCAGCACGTGGAGTTCGTGCGCCTCCAGCGTCGTGGCCCCCTTGGGTGGGCGCGTCGGCCAGAAGCGGAACCGGCCGGAGGACAACCGCTTCTGGCACAGCCAGAACCCCTGGCCGTCGTACGCCAGGATCTTGAGGGCGGTCCGCCGGCGGTTACAGAAGACGAAGAGCCAGCCGGAGAAGGGATCCGCCTGGAGCTGCGCCTGGCACACGCGGGCCAAGCCGTCGATCCCGTTCCGGAAATCGACCGCCTCGACCGCGAGCAGGATGCGCAGCTGCGGGGTGAGTTGGATCATCGCGCGGCGTGCCAGAACGCACGGCTGAGCGCCGCGAGGTCCGGCGGGGCGATGCCCTGGAGATGGATCCGCAGCGTGGCGCCCCGCGCCGTTTCCAGCTCGAAGGTGCAGGCAGGGCCCCCGACGGTCGGCGCCGGCATCAGCTCGACGAACGTTCCGCTGATCGGCGGTCCGCCCGCAGCTCTCAGGCGCTGCTTGAGCGCGGTATGGTTGAGCCGGAGCGTCCGTGCGGTCTGGTGCAGGCCGTGGGCTCTGGCGGCTTCCAGCGCCAACGCCCACAGCGCGTCAGGGATGGGGGAGCGGCGTTGCCGCGTCCGCCGCCAGCGCTCGAAGCGACGGTGCACTCGGTCGAGGGGGCTGGGATGGGCAGGAAGCGTTGCGGTGCTCATCAGCTGTCCTCCTTCCATTGTTGAGGTGGCAGCCGACGATAGCAAGCAGCTCAACGGAAGTCATGCAGGCTTGCCGAAAGGACACGGCTTTCGCGGAAAAAGAAAAACCCTAGACCCACGGCAACCTCTCGGGAGGCGGCTTTCGGCTGGCCGGCCTAGCCGTGGGCAACGCGTGAATCACTCGTCGTCGTAGTGGGATGGCTCGAGAACCCTCGTGGGTCCTTCCTCTGTGTGTGCGGGGTTCTCCACCCGCGTGCAGGCGACGAGGGTGAAATCCTGCCAAGGCGGGTCGAATGATGCGCCGCTAACGGCATATTTGCTTCTCGCTAATTTTCGTAAATGCTCGTTTTCTGTTACCACCACTACCATCGCATCCACTGCGTGTCGTCTATGGTCATCATCTCGCCATGTTCCAAGCTCATCAAAAACCCCGTCCAGACCCCACTGGTGTCGTAACTCACTGGTAATTTTGCCCCTTGTCCCTCGCACATACACACCCAGTTGCCTCAAGTATTGCACCACTTCCCGACAAATGTATCTGGTGTCATTTAGCTCTCTTTGGATATGCTGGTCGAGGTCTATTTCCTTCTGCGAGAATTTCCTCCTCTTGGGATAGGGCATCTGCGATTTATTCACCCTCTCCAATATCTGTTCGTATTTCTCCATGTTGTGACTATATGCCTCAAAGGGCGTCTGACCTTTCTTGATGTGAATATTCTCGAACCTCGCAGAGCGTCTTGTTCATAAAACTATCGTCCAAACTACGGTCGTATGGCAGAATATGCTCGATTTGAAACTCCGGATTTTCCCCGAATAGTGCCGTCTGTGAAATGTGCTTTCCGGTATATGGACAGGTCTTGCCGCATTCTTCCCATAACTTGTACTTTATCACATCATCGCGCGTCGGTTTTGCAATCTTTATGTCCTCTATCAGCCGTTTGCGAACCTCTTTGTTCCTTTTTTCATTTTCCAATATCTTCCAGTGCAATTCTTCCCGCTGTCGGCTGCTGCCGTGAACGTCCCTTGCCATCTCGATTTTTATTTTCCCCGGCTTGCCATACTCTCGCACAATCGCGTTTACAACCTTGCGAACCTCAAATAGTGCCTTT
>JBEKLW010000224.1:0-5171 GCA_050008815.1 Bryobacteraceae bacterium | reverse complement strand
TCATTGGCGTCTCGCCCTATGCCGAGCGTGAAGATGAACTCACGCTCTTGCCCGTCGGCCAGCTCAAAGGGAACCTGGATCGCGGCGCAGGGATCCAAAGCGGGCCCCACCTTCCCGGAAAGCCGCGACCGACTCATGGCAGCCGGACTCTGCAGCGTGCCGTTACGCCCAAGGAACTCAGTCCGGTCGCCGCTTACGGTCCGAGCCGCCTCGTCCACGTCGAAAAAGGCAACCCGGTCGGCGAACTCCGTGTTGTATGGGTTCCGCGCAAAGAGCGCTCCGCTGCCGGGGTCAACTTCGGTGGCCACGTGCATGGAAGATTTCGGCCGCAGGTCTCCCAGCACCCATTCCGCGTATCCCGTGGCCGAAAGCCGGCGGGGTCGGCCGCACTCGTTGCGCACTTTCAACACCGTGAACTTGATCGGCGCGTCCAGGGCCACGTAAACCCACAGCTCGGAGTGGATGCCGCGTTCCGTGTGCTCGAAGACGCTGTAGCCGAATCCGTGCCGGCTGACGTACGGCTGCGAGCCGCGGCTGGGCAGCGGGGTCGGGGACCAGAAGTGGCCTCTCTCTTCATCCCGGAGGTAAAAGGCTTCTCCGCTGGCATCGCTCACGGGGTCGTTGGTCCAGGAAGTGAGGCGAAACTCGTGGGCATTCTCGCTCCAGGTGCAGGCCGGACCGCTCTCGGAGATGACGGTTCCGAAGTGTGGGTTCGCCAGCACATTCACCCATGGCGCCGGCGTCACTTGCCCGTGCGCAGTCGTAATGACGTACTCACGCCCATCCGGGGTGAAGCCTCCCAGCCCATTGAAGAAGATCAGATCGCCGCGAGGCAACGCGGCGGCCGCCGGGGGTTCGGCGCGGCGGGTTCGGGTCGGCGTGAGGCGCGGGACTTTTACTTGCACGAGGCCGCGACGGTTGATCTGCTCCGCCAGCGCTCCCCGACTGTCGGTGAGGATGGCGCGAGCGACCGTTTGAAAAAGAATACGGTCCTCGTTCGATATCTGGTCCCCAGGTCTTACAAAGATGCCACCGGGTCGATCCGTCACGTTGGCTTCGATGCCTGCGGCAATGAGCCCCATGATCTGGTCGTGCAAAAGTTGCCGGTAACCAGCGTGATCTTCGTTCCAGATCACCAGGTCCACCGCCAGCCCCTTTAAGCGCCAGTACGCGTGGGCCTGGACGAGTTGGCGCACCAGATCGATATTGGCTGGGTCTGCAATCTGCAGCAGCACGATCGGCAAGTCGCCGGAAATGGAGTAGCCCCACAGACCGGATTGCCCGCGGCGGTTCTTGATGAGGAGGCTCGGGTCGGCGCGCAGCGAGGAATTGGGGTAGATGACCGAGCTGGCCAGGTGTCCATAGAGTTGCGCGTCGGCCTCGGTGGCATTGATCTGCCGCAGGACCACCTGGCTATGGGTCCACGCCAGTTCGAAGACGCGGTCCGCGAGGCGGCGATCCTGGTATTTCCCGACCAGACCCAGGCACACATCGCGGGTCTCGCCGATGCCGGAGACAATATTGATCGTCGCCGATTCTTCCGGGTCGAGCGTGATCCGATACCGGATCGCTACAATCGGGTCGAGCACGGAGCCCTGGCTGCCCGAGAGCGCTGCAGAACCGTCCATCGCTTGTGGGTCGGCGACGGTGTTGCCGCGGCCGATGAACCGCATGCGGTCGGTCTCATAGGAAATTTCTCCGATGTCAGCCCCATGCACGGCCATCAGATGAAACATCCAGGGCGTGCGCTCGTCCAGGGAGCGGGGCCGGCGAGTGCAGAGAATCGCCCGCTGCGGGCGGATGATCTCGGTCTGAACAAAGAGGTTACTGAACGCCGGATGCAGGGCGTCCGCGGCCGGCGAGGCGAGAACGACCTCCGCGTAACTCGTTACGTCGATCGCTCTGCGCGTCCGAGAGCGGTTGGCGATGGTGATTCGGCGCAGCTCGATGTCATCCTCCGGCGAAACGGCGATCTCCGTGTGGGTGTCGAAGTCGTGGTCGCGGCAGCGGAACTCCGCTCGCGCGCCCGAGAAAATCGCTTCGTAATTCTCCGATTGCTTGAGCGTCGGCTGATAGGCAGTCGACCAGAACTCCCCGCTCGCCACGTCGCGGAGGTAACAGAACGTGCCCCAGTTGTCGCAGGTACTGTCTTCGCGCCAGCGTGTGACGGCGATGTCCTTCCAGCGGCTGTAACCGCCTCCCGCGTTCGTGATCATCACGTGGTATCTGCCGTTCGACAGAAGCTGCACCTCCGGTATCGGAGTGTCGGGACTGCTGAAAACGCGCACCGGCGTCTCCGGAACAATGGATGTCGTCCGTGAGTCGGAGAGCTCGGCGGTGTGCCAATAGAACGCCGAGGCTTTTGGAACCCGCTCCTGGAGCAACAGCGTGGTCGCCTGGAACAACGGGTCCGACTCGAATCGCTTCTGCATCGGTCGGTCCAGGAGCAGATAGGCCAGCGCGAGGAAGTTCATGCCCTCGTGATGGGCCATGTACGACTGGACCACGGCGCTCGATTGCCCGCGCGGTAGTCGCGATGGGGTGTAGTCGATCGCTTCATAGAGTCCGTATTTCCCTTCCAGCCCTTCAGCGGCGAGTCGCTGCAAATTCAGGCACGCCTCCTCGGGCGCCACCATCAGGGCGAGCGCCGAGGCATACGGCGCAACGACCAGATCCTCAGCGAGCCCGCGTTTGAGCCCCAGGCCGGGCACGCCAAACGCGCGGTACTGGTAGTTGAGACGAACATCGACCGCGTTGTAGCCGGATTCCGAAATCCCCCACGGGCGCCCGCGCTCCCTCCCATACTCGACCTGCCTCTCCACCGCCGCCTTGCAGGTCTGGTCGAGCAGTGTGTCCTCGTAGGTCGGCATCACCAGAAGGGGCATGAGATACTCAAACATCGAACCGCTCCATGAAAGGAGAACCGGCTTCCCACCGGCGGTGGTGAGCAGGCGGCCCAGGGCAAACCAGCTCTCCTGAGGCAGCTTTCCCTGCGCAATCGCCACGAAACTGGAAAATCTCGCTTCCGAAGCCAGCAGATCGTAGTAACTCGAGTCCCGGCGTCGCTCCCCGACGTTGTAGCCGATCGCCAGCAGATGACGCGCCTTGTCGAACAGGAAGTCATACTCCATATCGGCCAGTTCGCCGGCTTGCCGCGCCAGGCGTTCGATGGCCGCAATCCTTGCCCGGGCGCGGTGGCTTGCTTCCGTAATGCCCCAGCGAAGCTGACCCAACCATTCGTTTTCCCCGGGGGCTGCCTCCGAGCCGGAACGGTCCTCAATGGCCGGCAGCAACTCCACCTCAAATCCGGCCAATTCGCGTAGCGTGGGGATCTCATCGACGTTGCGAAATTCGCTGAGCCTGTCCGGAGAGGGCGGCAGCAAGGTCCACGGCGCGAGAAACGCCAGCTCGTCGAGGGCATCCTGGCATTGCCGGGCGAAGGCGCGGGCCCACCACTTTGCCTGGCTCCCGGGGTCCGCGTCGAGGGCGCCCGCCACCTCCGCGGCGGATGTCGCCAGCCGGTCAAGGCACAGCCGTGCCGCTGCGAGCGCAGTTGGCCGGGAAGCAGATGCGGACGCCAGATCCTTCTGCATTTGAGCGAACTGGGCCGGAGCGGCTTCTCCCGCAGCGTCCACGAGAATCCGCAGGGTGTCGCTGAGTCCGTCAAACCATCGCGCTTCCAGGATCCGGTGATCGGGAAGAGCGAGCAGACCCGGCCGCAAGGTCAGCAGGTGGCCCGCGAGGTTCCCGCTGTCCACCGTCGAAACATAGGTCGGTTGCAGCGGTTTCAAGGACTGCGTATCATACCAGTTGTAGAAGTGGCCCCGGTGCCGTTCCAGTTTTCCCATCGTGCGGAGCGCATTCGTCGTGCGGTCGATGAGTTGCCCGGCCGCAATGTAGCCGAAGTCGTAGGCGGACAAATTCGCGAGTAGCGCCAGTCCCATGTTGGTCGGCGACGTGCGATGCCCGACCGCGGGAGTGGGATGCTCTTGATAGTTATCCGGCGGCAGCCAATGATCTTCCGGGCCGACGAAGGCTTCGAAGAACGCCCAGGTCTTTCGGGAAAGCTTCTTAAGAAAGAGGGTCTGGTCAGCCGTCAGCCTTGTTCCGCGGCGAGCGACGGGCCGGCTGATCCACCATGCGATAGCGGGGGAGGCAAGCCAGAGGGCCAGGATGGGCCCGGCCACGCCTAAAGCGGCCGGCCTCGAAAGCGTCAGATAAATCGCCGCGGCCGTGGCCAGGACGGGGGCAATCCACATCGTCCGACAGGAGGCGGCGAGGTCCGTGTGGCTTTGGCGGTCCGAGTCTCTCGCCGGATTCCATTCCAGAAGTCGTTTGTGGGTGACCCACATGCGCACGGCCGAGCGTCCAATCGCATCCAGGCTGAAGAAGGCCTCGTAGGGGAGACACGCGAGCGTAAAGACCGCCTGAGCGGAGTGCCGGCCAGCCGAGCGCGCCGCAGCAGCAAGATGCTGACGCAGCCGCACATCGCCCGGCTTCTGAAACAGATCCAGAAAGGAGGCCATCCAGGGGGGAATCAGGATGGTTCCGATTACCGCCAGGGTCCATAACCAGGGCGGCGACAAGACGGCCCAGCCCAGGAGCAACAGCAGGGTCAACGCCGCCGGTACGAGGCTACGACGAAGATTGTCGAAGATCTTCCATCGGGACAGCCCGGAGAGCGGATTCTTCTGGCGGCTTCCCTCACGGCCGGGAACGCCCGGCAGCAGCCAGCGGGCAATTTGCCAATCCCCGCGAATCCAGCGGTGCCGACGGCTCACTTCCGCGTGGTAGCGGGATGGATATTCCTCGTACAACAGCACATCGCTGAGCAGCCCCGCCCGCGCGTAGCACCCTTCCACAAGGTCGTGGCTGAGGATCCGGTTCTCGGGGAAGCGACCCTTAAGGGCCCGCTCGAACACATCGACATCATAGATCCCCTTGCCAATGAATGAGCCTTCACCGAACACATCCTGGTAGACATCGGAGACAACGCGGGTGTACGGGTCGATGCCCGGCTCACATCCGCACAATCGCGCGTATCGCGACCGATTCATTCCCGGCAGGCTCACGGCCACGCGCGGCTGAAGGATGCCGTATCCCTCACCGACACGCTGTTTGTCTTCGTCGTACCGCGCCCGATTCAACGGGTGCGCCATGGCTCCCGCAAA
>JBEKLW010000223.1:0-5217 GCA_050008815.1 Bryobacteraceae bacterium | reverse complement strand
AGGCTGGGCGTCGATACCGACAACCTACTGATCTCGCAGCCGGACTACGGCGAGCAGGCGCTGGAGATCGCCAGCGCGCTGATCGCCTCCGGGGCCGTCGACGCGGTGGTCATCGACTCGGTGGCCGCCCTGGTCCCCAAGGCCGAGCTCGAGGGCGAGATGGGCGATAGTCACGTCGGGCTCCAGGCGCGGCTGATGCCCCAGGCGCTGCGGAAGCTGGCCGGCTCGATCTCGCGCGCCAACGCCTGCATGGTCTTCATCAACCAGATTCGGGAGAAGATCGGGGTGATGTTCGGCAATCCGGAAACCACCAGCGGCGGCCGGGCGTTGAAGTTCTACGCTTCGGTGCGGGTGGATGTGCGGCGGATCGCAACGCTCAAGGAAGGCGACACGGTCATCGGCAGCCGGACCCGGGCCAAGGTAGTCAAGAACAAGGTGGCGGCGCCGTTCCGCGAGGCCGAGTTCGACATCCTGTACGGCCAGGGTATCTCGCGAGAGGGCGACCTGATCGACGTGGGCGCCGCGCGCGGCCTGATCGACAAGAGCGGCTCCTGGTTCAGCTACCGCGGGGAGCGGATCGGGCAGGGCCGCGAGCACGCCCGGCAGTTCCTGCTGGAGCATACCGAGGTTCGCGAGCGTCTGGAGGCGGAGCTGCGCCAGGCGCTGGGGCTGCCCGCCGAGACCCTCTCGGGGGCGTCGCCCCTGCCGAAGCCCGCCCTCGCGGGGGTGGCGTCGCCAGAGCCCAAGCGAGCGCTGGCGGCAGTGCGCTAGCGCCGGGGGGCGCCTCTTCCGGGCCTGGCGCGTGTTTTCCGCGCCCGAAGGCCCGAAAAATGGGCCTTCCGTGCATATTTCCCTTTACTTCGACCCTTCGATTCCTTATGATCGACTTGACTCGCTCGCATCCGGATTCCGGAGGTGTGCTGAAGGGCCGGCATCCGGAGGCGGGAAAGCCCCTGTGAAGGGTTGGCAGTTCAATTCGGGAGGATGGGAATAGACGTTTATGGCTGAAGTCAAACGCATGACGCAATCGCAACTCGTCAAGGAACTGGCCGGCGCCTGCGAAGTGAACAACAAGTGCTCGCGTCAGTTGCTGGACGCCTTCGCTCAGATCGCGGTCCGCGAGACCAAGAAGAACGGCGTGTTCGTGATCCCAGGCCTCGGCCGCTTGGTGCGGGTCGAGCGCAAAGCGCGGATGGGACGGAACCCCGCCACCGGCGAGGCCATCAAGATCCCGGCCAAGAAGGTCGTGAAGTTCCGGGTGGCCAAGGCCGTCAAGGACGCGATCGTTCCACCAAAGAAGAAATAGCGGACGCCGCTGCCGCGCGCCCTGGCTGCCCAGGCTGGCGCCGCTCACTCAAAGGCCAAGATATCGATGACCCCGCGGGCTCGTGCTCGCGGGGTTTTTCGCGCCGGCGCGCGGGCGGGGGCGTTTTGGGGGCCGGAGACTGAAACCCCCGCGAGCCCTCTCGCGGGGTTCTGATTCAACACCCAAACTTCGATCCGCTCAGGTTGCCAGCGGGGTCGGGAAGCCGCTATCCCTGCTTCTTCTCCTCGGCGTCGTGGTCGTCTTCGCCCTTGATGGCCGACTTGAAGTTGCGAATGCCTTGGCCGAGGCCTTTCGCCACTTCCGGAATCTTCCTGCCGCCGAAGAGGAACACCGCGATCAGCAGAATGATCAGCAGTTCCTGTACGCCGAGTTTCATACGGCCTCCTTGCGTGAAGCTGGCTCCATTGTAGCGAACCGGTCCGGAAGTCCGCCACCATCCGGCCGGCCGGGTGCGCGGCAAGTCGCGGGGATCGCGCACGATTGACGCCTGCCGATGCCGGCACGAAAGCCGGCATGGCAGCCTGGAAAGGCCGCTCCACGCCGGGCGGGGCGGTCTCATCCAGCCGTTTCGGGCTTTGTGGTAGGATGTGCTTTCCGGCGCGGGCACGGCCCCCCGGGGAACCGGCAACTGGAAGCCAGCATGAAGAAGAGCGGCGTGGCGTCTCAGGGCCACGAACACCTTGATCTCGCCGCTTTCCGGGAGCACAAGGGGATCTCGCTTCGGCACATCGCCGACACCACCAAGATCAGCATGCGTTTTCTTAAGGCGATCGAGGAAGGCGACTTCGAGCAGCTCCCCGGCGGCATTTACAGCTCCAGCTACATCCGCCAGTACGCCCGGGAGATCGGCTTTGAAGAAGGCAAGCTGCTGGCGCACTACCATTCACTGGTCGGGACGGGCTCCTGAGCCCCGCTGAAAGACTCCGCTAGTTCCAGCTCCCCCAGCGCCTTTCTGAATCGCCGCGCGGCCGGGCGGCGCTCCTCTGCTATCATGTCCCAAGCTGAGGATTGCCTCGATGCCCGAGACCACACATCAGTCGTATATTCCCGAGAAGACCGCGGTTCAGGAGTTCACCTTCCGCGCCGTGCTGCTGGGCCTGGTGATGACCGTCATCCTGGGCGCGGCGAACGCCTATCTGGGCCTGCGGGCCGGCATGACGATCGCCGCCACCTATCCGGCCGCGGTCATCGGCATGGCGGTGTTGCGCATGCTGCGCGGCTCGATCCTGGAAGAGAACATCGCGCGAACGGTAGGCTCGATTGGCGAGTCGGTGGCCGCCGGCGCCATCTTCACGATTCCCGCCTTCGTCATCTCCGGCGCCTGGAAGTCGTTTGGCACGCCGGAGGCGTACTGGAAATCGACGGCCCTGATGATCGTCGGCGGCGTGCTCGGCATCCTGTTCGTGACGCTGCTGCGGCGCGTCATGGTGACCGATCCCGAGCTGCCCTACCCGGAATCCGTCGCGGCCTCGCAGATCCACATCGCGGGCCAGCGCGGCGCCCAGGCCGCAAAGCTGCTGTTCGCCAACATGGGCATAGGGGCGGTGGTCTACCTGCTCGGCAAGTTCAAGCTGTTTGCGGCCAGCCATTCCTTCCCGATCTCCGTCGGCACGCCCGGCAAGACGGCGGTCCGGCTGTCGTGGACCTTTGGCGACCCGCCGCAGGCGGCCGCGGCCAGCGTCGGCGTGGGCGGCGTGGCATCGGCCTCGGGCCCGGCCGTCAGCCCGGCCTACCTCGGCGTGGGCTACATCATCGGCCCCCGCCTGGGCGCGCTCAACTTCGCGGGCGGAGTGCTGGCCTGGGGGCTGCTGGTGCCGGCGCTCGTCTACTTCCTCGGGCCGCAGTTGTTGCAGTCGAATCCCGCGCTCGACTGGGAAGGCGTGAACCAGGCGATCTGGAAAGGCATCGTGCGCCCGATCGCCGTGGGGGGCATGCTGGTGGGCGCCTGCTACACGCTGTTCCGCATGCGGAAGAGCCTGGCCATCGGCATGCGCCGCGCAGTCTCGGACCTGAGAAAAACGGGCGGGACGGCCGTTGTGACCGAGCGCCGCGACCGCGATCTGAGCGCCAAGACCGTCTTCCTCGGCCTGGGAGCCACGCTGATCTCGATGGTGCTGCTCTACACCTATTTCTCGGGCACGCTTCCCGGAGGTTTGGTGGCGGCGCTGGTCATGATCGTCCTGGGGTTCTTCTTCGCCGCGGTTTCCGGCAACCTGGTGGGCCTGATCGGGTCCTCGAACAACCCCGTCTCCGGGCTGACCCTCTCCACGCTGATCGTGGCCGCGCTGCTGATGGTCTCGATCGGCGTTTCCGGCATGAGCGGCGTGGCGGCGGTGCTGGGCGTGGCGGCCGTGGTGTGCGTCTCCTCGGCCGTGGCCGGCGAGATGCTCCAGGACCTGAAGGTGGGCCACATCCTCGGCGGAACGCCGCGCAGCATGCAGATCGGCGACATTCTGGGAATCGTCGTAGCCGGCGCCGCGCTCTACTTCCCGCTGCTGATCCTCCACCAGGGCGACATCAACGCCGGCGGAACCGGCTTCGGCGGCAAGGAGCTGTCGGCCCCGCAGGCCGGCCTGATGGCGTCGCTGGCCCAGGGGATCGTGAACCACCAGATGGCCTGGCCCCTGGTGGTGGTGGGCATCTTCCTCGGCCTGGCGCTCATCCTGGTGCAGGTGCGCAGCCCCATGCTGTTCGCCGTCGGGATGTACCTTCCGCTGGAGACCACCTTCGCCATCTTCATCGGCGGCGTTCTCCGCTGGCTCACCGACCGGGTGCGCGACCGCCGCGGGCTCAACGACGCGCAGAAGGGGCGCGTGGAGAACGCCGGCGTGCTCACCGCCTCCGGCCTGATCGCCGGGGAGGCCATGGCGGGGCTGGTGATTGCCGGGTTGCAGTTCGCCCGGATCAAGCTGCCTGCGATCTTCCCGTCGCCGTCGGTCTGGGCGGGTCTGGCCGCGCTGATCCTTCTGGCGGTCCTCATGGTCAGGCTGCCAGTGGCGAAGGCCGGCAGCCCGGACGAGCCCGCGCCGCCGATAGCGATCATGTGAGAGCGCGCCGCCGAGCGGCGCGCGGCGGGTCAGTACTCCGGCTGGGCGGTTGTCGTGGCGCACGCTCTTGAGCGTGCCGCGTCGGCACTTGTGCCGACGCTTGGCTAGGTGTGACCGTAGTCCGTCCGCAGTCGCAGGCTCGGCCTGGAGGCCGAGCCGCGGGACTGGAGTCCCGCCCTACAATCAGGCCGCGTAGGGCGGCTCTCCAGAGCCGCGCGCCAGCCTCCAGGCTGGCACCCCCGCCGCCTCAGTGTCGGAAGTGCCTTACGCCGGTGAAGACCATGGCCAAGCCGAGCTGGTCCGCCGCCCCGATCACCTCCAGGTCCCGCATCGAGCCGCCGGGCTGAATCACGGCCGTGATGCCGTGCCGGGCCGCCTCTTCGATGCCGTCGGGGAAGGGGAAGTAGGCGTCCGAGCCGAGCACCGTGCCTTCGAGCGGCAGCGCGGCCTTCATGGCGCCCACCTTCACCGAATCCACGCGGCTCATCTGGCCCGCGCCCACCGCCACGGCCTGCCCCGCGTGCGCGTAGACGATGGCGTTGGACTTGACGTGCTTGGTCACCTTCCAGACGAACTCGAGCGCCCGCCACTCCTCCTCGCTCGGCACGCGGCTGGTCACGATCTTGCACTCTCCGCGCTTCAGGCGGTGCAAGTCCGGGGTCTCGGCCAGGAACCCGCCGCTGATGGATTTGAGGACCAGCGCGTCCGGCGCGGGGTTGGTCACCTTCAGCAGGCGCAGGTTCTTCTTGGCTGTGAGCACGGCCAGCGCCTCCTCGGTGTAGTCCGGCGCGACGATGGCCTCGATGAAGGTCTTGGCGATCTCCTGGGCCGTCTCCTGTTCCA
>JBEKLW010000222.1:0-6601 GCA_050008815.1 Bryobacteraceae bacterium | reverse complement strand
GACGGGGTGAGCCCGCAGGCGTACTTGAACAGTACGTCGAGGACTCACCCCGAGCGCAACGCAGAAGATGCCGGCCTCCCGCAAGCCGCAGCCGAAGGCGTGTGAGAAGATCGGGCTATGGCAGCGCCTCGATCGCTTCCGCGATCTCCTTGCCCGGATGCTCATAATCCTGCAAGTGCCCGGAGAGGTACGCCTCGTAGGCGCTGAGGTCGAAGTGCCCGTGGCCGCTCAGGCAGAAGAGAATGGTCCGCGGCCGGCCCTCCTGGCGCGCCGCGATGGCCTCGTCTATGGCGGCTCGGATCGCGTGCGCCGCCTCGGGCGCGGGCAGAATCCCCTCCACCTGCGCGAACTGCACGGCCGCCTCGAACACCGGCAGTTGCCGGTAGGCGCGCGCCTCGATGAGGCCGTTCCTGACCAGGTTGCTCGCCAGCGGCGACGCTCCGTGATACCGCAAGCCGCCGGCGTGGATTCCCGGCGGAACGAAGTCGTGCCCCAGCGTGTACATCTTGAGCAGCGGCGTCAACTTGGCCGTGTCGCCGAAGTCGTAGGCGTACGCGCCCCGGGTCAGCGACGGGCAGGCCGAAGGCTCCACGGCCAGCAGGCGCACCTTCGAGCCCTTGAGCTTGTCGGCAACATAGGGCAGCGCCATGCCGCCGAAGTTCGAGCCGCCGCCGAAGCAGCCGATGATCACATCGGGCTCGTCGCCGGCCAGCGCCATCTGCGCTCTCGACTCGACGCCGATCACGGTCTGGTGCAGCAGCACGTGATTGAGCACGCTGCCCAGCGAGTAGTTGGTGTCGCCGTGCGTGGCGGCGTCCTCGACCGCCTCGCTGATGGCGATGCCCAGCGACCCGGGCGAATCCGGATGCGCCGCCAGCACCCCGCGGCCGGACTGCGTTTTCGGGCTGGGGCTGGGGAAGACCTCGGCGCCCCAGGTGTTCATCATCATGCGGCGGTACGGCTTCTGGTCGTAGCTCACCCTGACCATGTAGACCGTGCACTCCAGCCCGAACAGGCGGCAGGCCAGCGCCAGCGCGCTGCCCCACTGCCCGGCTCCGGTTTCCGTGGCCAGCCGTCTGATTCCGGCCTGCTTGTTGTAGAAGGCCTGGGCGACGGCTGTATTGGGCTTGTGGCTGCCGGCTGGGCTGACGCCTTCATACTTGTAATAAATGTGCGCCGGCGTATCGAGCGCGGCTTCCAGACGGTGCGCCCGGTAGAGTGGCGTCGGCCGCCACAAGCGGTAGATGTCAAGCACCTCGCCGGGGATGTCGATCAACGGCTGGGGCGAGAACTCCTGCTGGATCAACGCCATCGGAAAGATCGACGCCAAGGCTTCTGGCCCGATGGGCTGCCGGGTCGCCGGATTGAGCGGAGGGTCGAGCGGCTGCTGGAGGATGGGCAGCACGTTCACCCACGCCGAGGGAATCTGGTCTTCGTTCAGTAGGAACTTCGTGGTCGTGTTGGGCACCGTGGTCTCCTGCCGCTCGTCCTCGGACGGGCGGAAACGAAAAGGCTTATTGTAGCGCCGGAGGCCGGCACGCGGTAGGCCGACACCAATAGAGGAGCGGCCTCCCGCATCACCGGCTCCCTTGGGCTGCTATCTGTTTTCGGCCGCGAGCTTCGCCGCGATCTCCCGGCCAATCCGCACCGAGAGGCCGTCGGGATAGGTTTGGTAGGGACTGTAGAGGTCGCCGTGGTCGCGGTCCGGGACGATCTCGCATACCGCGCCGCTGCCTTTCTCCTTGAGGAAATCGCACAGCAGCCTCACGGCGCCTTCCAAATGAACTTGCAGTGCATGGAGGTGCTGCCGGTGCCAACTGAATCGGGCGCGGCGGCGGGGAAGCAAACAGGGCGAAGGAAGGAAAGGAAACGGAAAGCTGTATTAGAAGTCGCTTTAAATTAGGCACTTCCGGGCATTTCCGTACTCGACGGAGGCAGAGCTCGCCCCTTTCTGGGCCGCCGAAGTCGCACAGAATAAAAAAATGAGACAAACGGCTGCAAAAAACACGCTTGGATGTACAATTGATCGTAATCAGGATACCAAAGCGGAAATCCTGGAATATAGACTGGTGAAGCAGCTAATGGGGAGTGGGCACCCGTCTCTTTCATGTAAAGGACTCAGCTAATACGCCCAACATTGGGGAGAAATGGCTGCTTGGCGGCGCGGAACCCGGTTCAGCGGCAACGAACCCATGCGACCGAGCCAGTGTGGAGGGAACGGGCAGGTCCCGTATGACCGGATATCCGGCCAAACAGTGATTTCACGCTACACATAGGAGAATGCTATGAGAACGATTCGATTCGTGTTAATCGTCGTTGCATGCGTCTTCGCGGCGCCCTCTAGCAGCGCTTATTCGGTCAACGGCAACGTGACGGTGTCGGTAGGTTGCGCTCCCGAGGGCGCGCGCGTGGAGGTGTTTGACGTCAACATGCTCCCCGGCGGCATTCTGAAGACGAGGATCCTGGGCACGAGTGAGGTCGACCCCGCGGGGCACTTTACGGTGACCTTCCCCTGGGTGACGGTGGTCGGTCCGCCGACGCCGCCGAACTACGAGAGCGGCGGCCCGGACGTCATTGTCCGCATCACCCAGAAGGTCGACGGTACGACCGTGACAGCGCTCGATGAGGCGCCGTCGGCAGCGCGTTGGAACCTGGCCGACGGGAGCACGCTGTCGCTCACCGTGAGTGGGATGGGGGTGTGTCACGGGCCGGCCTCGAGCGCACCGCACAACCAGGACTTCGTGTTCACGCGAATTGGCAGGATCCCGGTCGCCGACATCGACTGCCGTGGCGACCTGGCGAGCTCCGGCTACGCGTACAAGTCTGGCACCACTCCGATCAACGGCGACTACACCAACCAGCCGTTCGGCGGGACGATGGACGTTTTCGGTTTCTTCGGCTCACTGTCAGGTGTCAACCGCTACAAGTTCGAGTACTCGGCAGACGGCGGCGCGACCTACGTCGAGCTCTCGGCTCCACTCTGGGACTACTACTACGAAGCGACAACCCACACCTGGATCTCCGCGGCGATGGGCCCGGTCAGCGAGGGCGGCCAGAACAACCTCTACAAGCTGCCGTACGTCGAGAAACCCACCTCCGCCTGGGCCTGGTTCAACCGCCTGGCCGTGTTTGACACCCTGAAAGTGCCCGATGGCAACGTCCGTTTCCGGGTGCGCGGCTACTACTGGAACGGCACAACGCTCACGTTGTCCGGGGCGCTCCACATCGACCCGGCGTTCGGTGCGATCCGCCTTGAGATCGACAACACCGCCCCCGCTTACAGGATCAACAGCGTCCTCCGCAACGGAGTCCTGCTCGCAGAGTGCGCCTTTGTCACGCTTGGCACGAGCGACACGCTCGAGGTCCGGTTCACCGCCCAGGATCCGCTGGGTCACCTCGGTCAGTACGCGCTGAGCGCCATGTACGGCCACAACCATAGCGTCTCACCGCCTCCCAGCGCGCCCGACAAGGCGGTCGACGGCTACTCCAATCACGTGTCAGGCGCGCTAACCTGGACCGGAAACCCGCAGTACCGCGTGCAGTACACGGGCTACTCGGTGAGCGCCATGCCGACGTGCGCCTACCAGATGCGTCTGTCGGTGTCGAAGCGCACGACCAATGGTTACGACCTGATCTTCCACGACCTGGAAGACACTTGGCACATCGCGATTCAGCGCTGAAGGAGGTGTGTGATGAGAATGCAAAGGAAGCTGATTGTTGTCGTTGTGGGACTCCTGGGTGCGGCGGTCGCCGCCCCGCTTTGTCTGGCGTACTCGGTCATGTGGCCGAGCCAGATGCCGAGCCCGGCGCTACCCTACTGCGTCGGGACGGACGGCTGGGGTGGCGCGGCCGCCCTGCAGATGGTCGCGAACACCTGTGCCGGCCTGCCAGGGCGACAGTACATCCCCCAGTCTCAGATCTGGGCGAGCGTCCAGGCCCTCAACCGGCCCGGCGAGCCGGCTCCGGGCTGGTATTGCGACCCACAGGGGGTGTTGGCAAGCCTCCAACCGCCCACCGCGTTTCTAGGGATCTGCGGCGGCTGGGTCGACGCCAGCAACGCGAACCGGGATTACGTACTCGGCACGATGCTGTACTGGATAGACCATTACAAGTACATGGCGCTGGTGTCTACGGGCCCCTTTGAGCACTGGCAGGTCGTGCGAGGCTTCTGGAGCGACGTGCAGCCCACCTGGCCTCCTGCCACGCCGATCGCCCTCAACGAACTATACCTGTACGACCCCGACTACCCGTGCGGCACGAAGATCGTAAGCGCCGGAACGTGGGTCTCCGATCCGGCCTACTGGGGCACTCCGGTCAACCGGCCGGGCAGCAACTGGCACGGGAAGTACGTCCTCGTGGGCGAGCCCCCCACCTTCCACGTACCGGTGCGCGTCCGAGCCCACCGAGTGACCGGGACGATCATCCCATTCGAACGGGCACTCCAGGGCCTGCGGACGTGGGCCGGCAGCAGCGAGGCGGCTCGGGGACTCGGCGTGAGGGAGGCGGTCCAGAGGGAGGTCGAACAGGTTTTGGTGAGCCGAGAGCGGGGGAGTTACTACCTGGTCTCGGTCAAGCTCGGTGACGGTCGTCAGGCGGACGTCATCCTCAACGCATACTCGGGCGAGTTCGAGGAGATGCGCCTGCTTCCCGCGCCCAGGCTGCTCCGGCAGTCTGACGCACAGTTGCGCGGACTGCTCCAGGAGCAACTCACCCGGGCCAACTTCAGACTGACCAGCGTGGCCGTTCCGGAGTACGTGCTCGATCCGGAGCTCTCGGGCCTAGACCGCTACTCGCCGGCGCAGCGCGCGCGTGTCAAGCTCGTCGGCCCGGGTGGGCTTGGCGAAGTGGAGCGGACGCTGATTCTGGATCGAGAGGGCAACGTGGTGCGGGGCCTCGAGTGAGGCGGCGCTAGCCTGCCAACACGACCAGGCGAGAGCGTTTCCCGCAGGGAGTTGAAGCGGCGACTGGCTCTCTGAGGCACCTCCTGGTGTAGAAGCCCGCCGCAGAGCGCGCGTTCACTCGCAAGGACCGCTCCGAGGCGGAACGTATCGTCCGCGTCTCAGAGGCGTTTGCTGCCTCTGGCCGCGGCGACGTTAACCCGATCTTGTCAACGGGGTGAGCCCGCAGGCGTACTTGAACAGTACGTCGAGGACTCACCCCGAGCGCAACGCAGAAGATGCCGGCCTCCCGCAAGCCGCAGCCGAAGGCGTGTGAGAAGATCGGGTTAAGGCGCTCAAGGGCGCGCTGAAAGGCCGGTACCGCTTGCGAGTAGGCAAGTGGCGTATCTTCTTCCTTCTCGATCAGCCCAGCAGCATCCTCGTGACCGAGATCGACAACCGCGGCCAAGCTTACTGAGTCTGCGCGTTTCGGGCATGCACTGGCCACAGCGCCCCGCGTCTCCTCCCCGCTTGGAGCACGGTAATCTGGGAGCTTGACCGAGATAGCCAGCCCCCGAGCCGGCGGGCCCCCGCCTGAGCGCACCGGGCGCTTGGCCTTCTTCGTTGCCGCGGGCATCTTCCTCAGCCGCATCATGGGCCTGGTGCGGCAGCGCGTCTTCTCGCACTATTTCGGTCTCTCGGACGCCGCCGACGTTTTCAGCGCCGCCTTCCGCATCCCCAACTTCCTGCAGAACATGTTCGGCGAGGGCGTGCTGTCGGCTTCCTTCATCCCGGTCTACGCCGCGCTGCTGGCCCGCGACGACGAAGAGGAATCGGGTCGCGTGGCCGGCGCCATCGGGGCGGTTCTGGCGCTGGTCACCTCGGCGCTGGTGCTGCTCGGCGTGCTCGCCACGCCGTGGCTGATCGACGCCATCACGCCGGGCTTCGGCGGGGCCAAGCGTGAGCTGGCCGTACGCGTGGTCCGGATCCTCTTCCCCGGTGCCGGGCTGCTGGTGCTCTCGGCCTGGTGCCTGGGCATCCTGAACAGCCACCGCCGGTTCCTGCTCTCCTACACCGCCCCGGTCGTCTGGAACGTGGCCATGATCGCCACGCTGGTGATCTTTGGCAACCGCATGGGGCAGTTCCCGCTGGCCGAGACGCTCGCCTGGGGCTCGGTGGCCGGCAGCGCGCTGCAATTCGGCGTGCAGGTGCCGCCGGTGGTTCGCCTGGCTCGGCGGCTGCGGCCGTCCCTGGACCTCCGCTCGGAGAACGTGCGGGCGGTCATCCGGAACTTCGTGCCGGTGTTCGTCAGCCGCGGCGTGGTGCAGATCAGCGCTTACGTCGATGCCCTGCTGGCGAGCCTCCTGCCGGCCGGCGCGGTGGCGGGCCTCACCAGCGCGCAGTTGCTTTACACGTTTCCGGTGAGCCTGTTCGGCATGTCGGTGTCGGCGGCCGAACTGCCGGCCATGTCGAGCGCGCTCGGAGGCGAGCGCGAGGTCGCCGAGCACCTGCGCCGGCGCCTGAACCAGGGGCTGCGTCGCATCGCGTTCTTCATCATTCCGACCTCGGTGGGATTCCTCGCCCTGGGCGACGTGATCGCGGCGGCGCTGCTCGAACCCGGCCGCTTCACCCACGGCGATTCGCTCTACATCTGGGGCATTCTGGCGGGCTCGACCGTGGGCTTGCTGGCGACGACGCTCGGGCGGCTGTACTCCTCGACGTAC
>JBEKLW010000221.1:0-5295 GCA_050008815.1 Bryobacteraceae bacterium | reverse complement strand
GACCGCTCGGTCGTGGTCGCCACCACGCGGCCCGAGACCATGCTCGGCGACACCGCCGTGGCCGTCAACCCCAAGGACCCGCGCTACCGCGATCTGCACGGTGCGACGGTCATCCTGCCGCTGATGAACCGCGAGATCCCGGTCATCCTGGATGAAATCGCCGACCCCGAGTTCGGCACCGGCGTGGTGAAGGTCACGCCCGCGCATGACCTTAACGACTTCGAAGCGGGCCGCCGCCACAATCTGCCGAAGGTCCAGGTCATCGACGGCACCGCGCACATGACCGCCGCCGCCGGCCCTTACGCCGGTCTGGACCGCATGGAAGCCCGGCAGCGCGTGGTCGAAGACCTGGACAAGCTGGGGCTGCTGGTGAAGGTCGAGCCTTACGAGCTCAGCCTGGGCAAGTGCCAGCGCTGCAAGACGCCGGTCGAGCCGCTCATCTCGACGCAGTGGTTCGTCCGAACCAAGCCCCTGGCGGAGCCCGCCATCCGGGTGGTCGAGGAAGGCCGCATCCAGTTCACGCCGGAGAACGTCGTCAAGACCTACTACGAGTGGATGCACAACATCCGCGACTGGTGCATCTCGCGCCAGCTCTGGTGGGGCCACCGCATCCCGGCGTGGCACTGCCGGGACTGCGGCCAGATCCTGGTCTCGCGCGAGGATCCGACCGTCTGCCCGTGCGCCTCCAGCCGCATCGAGCAGGACCCCGACGTGCTCGACACCTGGTTCAGCTCGGCCCTCTGGCCGTTCTCGACGCTGGGCTGGCCGGATGAGACCGACGACCTGAAGGTCTATTACCCGACCTCGTTGATGATCACCGGCTTCGACATCCTGTTCTTCTGGGTGGCGCGAATGATCATGCTGGGGCTGGAGGCGACCGGCGACATCCCCTTCCGCGAGGTCTACATTCACGCCCTGGTGCGCGACGCCGAGCGGCAGAAGATGTCCAAGACCAAGGGCAACGTGGTCGATCCGCTCGAGATCACGGAGCAGTACGGCACGGATGCGGTGCGGATCGGCCTGCTCCTGGGCGCCGCGCCGGGCACCGACATCGTGCTCACGCCGCAGCGCATGGAGGGCGGCCGCAACTTCGCCAACAAGATCTGGAACGCCGCGCGGCTGATCTTCATGAACATGGAGCGGGCGGGGATAGTGGGCTGGGCGCCGGAGGACCGGCCGCTGCCCCTGGCCGCCGCCGAGGCGCGCTCGCTCGAGGCGCCGCTCGAAGACCGCTGGATCTTCAGCCGGCTGAACCACACCGCCGAGCTGATGGGACGCGCCATCGAGCGCTATCGCTACCACGAGGCGGCCCAAGTCATCTGGCAGTTCCTCTGGCACGAGTTTTGCGACTGGTACCTGGAGATCAAGAAGCTGCGGTTTGAGGAGGGATCCGGCCTCACCGCCGGCTGGCGCAACCTGCTGGCGGTGTTCGAGGCGGCGCTGCGGCTGCTTCACCCGGTGATGCCGTTCATCACCGAAGAGCTATGGCAACAGCTCACCAAAGAGGCGCCCGAGCGGCCCTTGTCGATCGCGCTGGCCAGGTACCCCGAGTACTTGCGCCAGGCCGCCGACCACCTCGCCGAGCGCGACATGCAGATCCTCCAGGACATCGTGGTGGCAGCGCGCAACCTGCGGCAGGACCTGGGGCTGGACCCGGGCCTGCAGCTCCAGGCGGCGCTCTACTCGCCGGGCACGGCCTCCGCGGTGGCGCGCGCGCAGGTTGATGCCATACAGAAGCTCGCCGCCGTCACGCTCGAGGTGCACAGCCAGCCGGCTCCGCCGGAGGCCGCCGGCGTGAAGCGCTCCACGACGGACTTCGACCTGCTGCTGCGCGTTCCCGCCGCCCAGACCGAGCTCCAGCGCAAGCGCCTGGAGAAGGAGATCCAACAGCTCGAGAAAGTGATCGCGAACTCGGAGCGGCAGTTGTCGAATGAGGAGTTTCTGAGCCGCGCGCCGGAGGCGGTGGTGGACACGCTCCGCCAGAAGCTGGCCGACTACCAGGACCAGCTTTTGAAGAGCCGCGCCGCGCTGGAGGACCTGAGCCGCTAAATGACATTCAGCGCACGACACCCGGAAGTGGTCCAGATTGTCATCCGGGCCCTGGAAGAAGACATCGGCCCGGGCGACGTCACCTCGGAGGCCTGCGTCCCGGCCGGCAGGGAGGCGTCGGGCCGCTTCATCGCGCGCGAGCCGATGGTGCTCGCCGGCATCGAGCTGCTGCCGCTCATCTATGAGCTGCGCGGCGGAGTCGCGGAACTTAAGCTGCTGAAGAAGAGCGGGGACTCCGCGGCCGCGCGCGAGGTGCTCGCGACGGTGCGCGGCAGGGCGCACACGCTGCTCGAATGCGAGCGCGTCGCCCTCAATTTCCTCCAGCGTCTGAGCGGGATCGCCACGCTGGCGCGCCGCTACGTGCAGGCGGTCGCCGGCACCCATTGCCGCATCCTCGACACGCGCAAGACCACGCCCGGGCTGCGTCAGTTGGAGAAGATGGCCGCCGCCGCGGGCGGAGCGGCGAACCACCGCATGGGCCTCTACGACGCGGTGCTCATCAAGAACAACCACATCGCGGCGGCAGGCGGCGTCCGGGCGGCTCTGGAGCACGCCGCGGCAAGCGGCCTCCCGGTCCAGATCGAGGTCCGCACACAGAGGGAGCTGGATAAGGCCCTGGCCTGCGGCGCGCGGCGCCTGCTGCTCGACAACCTCACACCCGAGCGGGCCGCCAAGTGGGTCAGCCGCATCCACCGGCGCGCCACGGTCGAGCTTTCGGGCGGCATCACGCTGGAGAACGTCCGCGCCTACGCCGAGAGCGGAGCCGATTTCATCTCCTGCGGGGCCATCACGCACTCGGCCACCGGCATGGACATCAACTTCCGGCTGGAACTGGCCTAGCCCGATCCTCGCGCGGCGCCTGGCTTGGAACGGTGTGAGAAGATCGGGCTAGTGCTCAATCTGGAAATGGTGCGCGCCGCTTTCCCCGGCCGCCGGATCGTCTGGCTGGACGTGTGCGCATCGACGATGAGAGAAGCCTCGCGGCTCGCCTCAGAGGGCGCGCCCTCCGGCGCCACCGTCGTCTGCGAGGAACAGACGGCGGGCCAGGGCCGCCACGGCCGCGCTTGGCACTCCGAGCGCGCCTCCGGCCTGTACGTCTCGATGGTGCTGCGGCCGGGCCTCCCGGAGGCCAGCGCGCCCCTCCTCACGCTGGCGCTGGGGCTGGCGGCGGGCGAGGCCATCGCGCGCGTTTCCGGCATCGGCTGCGACCTGCGCTGGCCCAATGACGTCCTGATCGGCGGGAAGAAGTGCGCCGGGATTCTCGTGCAGGCCCAGGGGCCGGCGTTCATCGCCGGCATCGGCATCAACGTGAACCACGCCGCGTTCCCACCCGAGCTGGCGCCCCTGGCGACCTCGCTGCGGCTGGCCTCGGGCCGCCCGCACTCGCGCGAACTGCTGCTGGCCGGCCTGCTCCGGGCCGTGGACAGCTTCACGAAGATGCTCGCCGAGGGCGGGCCCCAGCCGTTGCTGCGGGCCTTTGCGCAGGCCTCAAGCTACGCCCGCGGAAAGCGCGTAGTGGCCGGGGACGGCGAAGCGCTGGTCGAAGGCGTCACCGACGGCCTGGACCCCTCCGGATTCCTGTACATTCGTAAGGACGACGGCACGCGCAGTCTGGTGCTGTCGGGCGGGCTCCGTCCCGCGGAGTGAGACCCATGCTCCTGGCCCTTGACGCTGGCAACACCAACATCTCCATCGGAGTTCTGGAAGGCCCGCGGCTGATCGCGCGCTGGCGGCTGCGCACCGTGGACGGGCAGACGGCCGACGAGTGGGGCGTCCTGCTGCGCAATCTTTTCGCACTTTCGTCGCTGGATCTGGCGCGCGTCGACGGCGTCATCATCGCCAGCGTCGTGCCGCCGCTGGATACCTCGCTCGCACTGATGGCGCGGCGCTATTTCCACACCGAGGCCGTGTTCGTCACGCCGCAGACCGACACCGGCCTGAAGATCTGCTATGACAACCCGCGCGAGGTCGGCGCCGACCGGTTGGTGAACGGCGTGGCGGCGTTCCAGAAGTACGGCGGCCCGTGCATCGTGGTGGACCTTGGAACAGCAATCACTTTCGACGCCATCTCGGCCAACGCCGAGTACCTCGGCGGGTTGATCTGCCCCGGCATCGGCATCGCCGTCGAGGCGCTGTTCGCCAAGACGGCGCGGCTGCCGCTGGTGGACGTGCGCGAGCCCGAGAGGTTGATCGGCACCAACACCGTTGCCAGCATGCAGGCCGGGCTGTACTATGGCTCCATCGGCATGATCGACGGCATTCTGGAGCGGCTCATCGCCGAGCTCGGGCCCGAGTCGCGGATCGTGGCCACCGGGGGCCAGGCCTATCTGGTCCAGGCCGGCTCGCGCTATCTGAAGGAAGTGGACGAGGACCTCACGCTGGAGGGCCTCGCGATCATCTGGCAGCGGAACCGCCGGCAGTGACCAACGAACCCGCGGACGCCGCCGAGGACTGGGGCCTCAACTACTTCAATTACTTCACCGAGGTCGAGGAGCACTTCCAGCGCGCCCGGGGCACGGGGCTGTTTCTGCTGTCGCCGCTCGACTGGGCGCTCATCGAGACCTGGAAGGACGCCGGCGTCCCGCTCGAAGCCGTGCTGCGCGGCATCGACGCGGCTTTCGAGAAGTGGCGCGCGCGCAAGTCCAAAGTGCAGATGGTCAACTCCCTGGCCTATTGCGCCCAGGCGGTGCTCGAGCAGGCCCAGGCCATGGCGGGAATCGCACCGCCCCCCGGCGCACGCCCCTCCGTGGCCGCGCCGTTCTCGGCCGAGGAGCTGCGCGACTACTTGCTGGCCAACGCCTCGGCGTTGCGCGCCCGCGAGCAGGCCGCGCTCGGTGAGGTGGCCGCCTCGCTGGAGCGGCTCGCCGCCGAGGCCGAGGCGCACCACGCGCACCTGGAGGATCTGGAGCGGCGCCTCACCGCTTTGGAAGAGAAGATGATCGCCGCGGTCCGGCTGACCCGATCTGACGAGGAGCTGACTGCCGCGCGCCGGGCCTTCGATTTCGAGCTCCGCCCCTACCGCTCCAAAATGAGCGCCGAGCAGATCGCCATGCTCGAGCGGCAGTACCTGGACCGGCGGCTGCTCGAATTGAGCGGCCTGCCGCGGCTGAGCCTGTTCTACTGGCGGTGAGCGGTCTTCGTTACTGTGGACTATTTTGGCCGCGCCACGCCGAGATCCTTGCAGATCTTCACCGCGAGTGGATCGACGATTTCGCTGTGCCGCGGCACAGCGGACGTCTTGCGATT
>JBEKLW010000220.1:0-5300 GCA_050008815.1 Bryobacteraceae bacterium | reverse complement strand
TACAGAGGCCGCCGCACGACGTTGAGGATCGGCGGGCGGACCTACGAGGCCACCTTCGAGACGCCCACGGAGCGGCCGGACAAGCCGTGGAAGACGCTCTGTCTGGTGGACACCGAGCCTCGCAGCAGGGGCAGCCTCGAGCTGGGTCCCCTGGTCGATGCCCTGATCGCTCACGGGCTGGCGCAGCCGACTGACTTCCTCGCGACCGCCGAGTTGGGCAGCGAGGTGGCGTACGGGAAGGGCCGCACGACCCTTCGGGTCTTCAGGCTGCGCTAGGGCGCCCACGGCTGCCGAGGAGCGATTTTTGGTAGCGGGTCAGTTTCCGGGTTGCCGACCATCCCGATGGAATCGTGTGAAGCCGGCTTACCCCGCCAGTTCAGGATAGGGATAACATGGTCCCTGTGCATAAGCTGACCGTAGGCGTTCTCTTTTTGACGCTCTGTCCGTGGGTCGCCGCTCGGCCCCCTAAAGCCAGTACGAACCCGCCGCCTCCTCACGAGTTGGTCATTGGCCGCCACACGTACTTCGACTTTGGGCCACCGTTCGACTTCTATGAGGTATTCTCGATCCAATCAGGCGATGGCGGCCTGTCCGTCGAACGACTCACGCTCACGCCAGCGGGAGATCCATGCCTGCAGCCCGCAACTGTTGAAGTCGCCTCAGCGACGATTGGTGGGTCGATTTCGGATCTGCTTGGCAGGAAGAACCCCTGTGCGATCCCGGAAAGGGAGCTGCGACGGGAGTTGAAGCGCTGCAGAAAGTGTCTAGTGTTTAGCGGCGCTGACGTGACCATGCAAGTGATGTGTGGCAATCAGACTCGCCGAATCCGAATGGATATCCTCGACCGCGATATGTTCGATCCGGCTCCCAGAACCCCGGAGCACACCTCGTGGACGATGGCTCTACTGCGGCGCCTGGATCAGGCTCTAGGTAAGGGCATAATGGATCGACCAGCGTTCTTCTCCGAACCGGCGCCTGCCATAGCCGCACACGTCGCGTCGTCGCACTCGAAGAACTTGAATGCGCTGAGATTGGGAACATTCGACTCACTTTTTGACAAGGTGCCTCACAGACTCTCTGACCTATACGTGCAGTCGCAGAACCGCCCAGTTGGACCCACGATTGAGATGCTAGAAAGTCCCACGCTCCGGCCGATTTCGTACGCTCTCCCCAAGTACCCTCCGCTCGCGAGGCTCGCTCGCGTTGAGGGTAAGGTCGCTTTTGCACTCAATGTGACCTCAGAAGGAACAGTCTCCAACCTCAGCTTCGCTGCGGGTCACGTCATGCTGCAAAAGGCAGTCGAGTCGGAAGTGACGAAGTGGAAGTTTCCAACCGAGGCAGCCGGTCGGAAGATGGACTTCGTAATCGAGTTCAGGACGAATTGCCCAAGCGGTCGCCGATAGTACGCATGCTCTAGCACCCAAGCCCCTGTTGGAACAATCGCCGGTCAGTAGGGTGGTCGTGTCCGGGAAACCGGCAAATTGCGCCCGTATCACGCCCCATCCGGAAACCAACCCGCTGCCCGATTTTCGCTCGTCGGCTTCACGGATTCGGCGCACAATATGACCATGAAGCGGCTGCTGGTCGGCACGGCGGGAATCGCGCTCTTGGCTTGCGCTTGCGGCGCACAGACGATGGTGGAGCACTCTCTCGTTACAGCCGGCGCCGCTAACGCCGCCGCCGGGATGAAGAAGGCCGGCGACAGTGTCGGTTCCGCCCTCGGCAAGGTCTCTCAGACGCTCGACAAAGCGGGCGCTTCCGCTAAGGCGGGCGCTTCCGCTAGGGCTGGCTCGACGACCACGGTCATAGTGCCCAAAGGCGCCGCGAGCGCCGCCGAGAGGCCCAACCTGGCGGCGCCGGACCCGGCGGCGGTCAAGACGGGCATGGATGCCGCGGAACTGATCAAGCGCTTCGGCCAGCCCGTGATGAAGTTCTCCGACGGGGGCAACGAGACGTGGTGGTACGGAGCTGGCGCCAGTTCCGTCCGTGTCGAGCTGCGCGACGGCAAGGTGGCCGCGGTGAGCGGCCGAGCCAAGAGCGAGCCGCAAGCCCCTGAGAAGAAGCCTCCCGCCGAGCCGCCCAGACTCGATACGGCCGTCGTCGTGCTGCGCTGAACCCCACCGAATCCAGAGCCAACGCAGCCCTCCCGGCCGAGAGCGTAGCCAGCCCGATCCTCTCACACGCGTTCGGCTGCGGCTTGCGGGAGGCCGGCACCTTCTCAAGTTGCGCTCGGCCGGCGTCCTCACAAAAACCGGGTACAGACAGCCACTTTTCGCTTGCGCGAGCTCGTCGTCTTGAGCGAACTTGGAGCGCGAAAAGTGGTAGTCTGGCCCCGGTTTTTGTACGGACCTGCGGGCTCACCCCGTGGCGCGCCTTGAATCTACCGGCCTCGCGCGGCGCCTCGCTTCGAACGGTGCGAGAAGATCGGGCTTGTCGCTGCGGCTTCTCGCTCTCCGTTCGGCCGCACCGCCCAGGGTCGCTTGCTACAATTGGTAACAAGTCGCGGCGGCATGGGGAGATTGAATACCTCTATCCCGCTGCGCGACGTCTTGTCTCAGCGTTCCCAGCGGTCGCTATGGACCTGGACCAACTGCACACCTTTCTCGAGATTGTCCGGCTGAAGAGCTTCTCCAAAGCCGCGCAGACCTGTTTCCGCACCCAGCCGGCCATCAGCGCCCAGGTCCGCCAGCTCGAGCAGGAGCTGAACACCCAGCTTTTCGAGCGCTTCGGCAGCCGTATCTCGCTGACTACCGCCGGGAAGATCCTGGCTCAGTACGCCGAGCAGATCCTGGACCTGCGCCGGCAGGCTCGGGACTCCATCCACGAGCTCGAGCTGGTGCCGCGCGGCGAGCTGGTAATCGCCGCCAACGAAGCCACCTGCATCTACCTTCTGCCGGAGGTCTTCTCCGAATACCGCCGGCGCTTTCCGAACGTGCAGCTCGTGGTCGAGCGGGCTTACAGCAGCCGGATTGCCGAAGCCGTCCTGGAGAACCTCGTGGACTTCGGCTTCGCCCAGATGCCGGTGCAGGACCGCAAACTGCAAGTGGTGAAGGTCCACTCCGACGAGATCCGGCTCATCGTTCCCGCGGGCCATCCGCTGGCCGGCAAGCCGTCGGTCGAGGCGCAGGACCTGCCGTCCTATCCCCTGCTGCTCCCGAAATACGGTACCACGCGGGCCCGCTTGAATGAGTGGCTGGAACTGGTCGAGGACTCGCTCCACATCTCGATGGAACTGGACTCGACCGAGATGCTCAAGCGCTTTGTCGTGGCGGGCCTCGGCGTCTCCTTCATGGCGGTGTCGAGCTGCCGCGAGGAAACGGCCTCGGGCCGGTTGCAGGCCATCCCACTGGCTCCCGAGCCCATGGTCCGGCGCCTGGGTCTGGTGTACCGCAAGGACAAGGCGCTCTCCAAGGCCGCCCTGGGCTTCATCCAGGTTGTGCTGGAGAAGGCCGGTATCGAAGGCCGGACGGCGCGCGTGGAGGAGGCACGAGCCTGATATGGGCGAGCGCGGAAGCCTAAGGACCTCTACGATCCTGATAGCCACTGCCAGGCGCACGCGCGTCTATCGGGCGCTCGAGCAGGTTCCACCCGGTCTGCGCCGGAAGCTGGTCAGGTCCACGTCGGGTTCCAATGCCGGGACCGTGCTGATTGCCGACCGCCGGGGCGCTCGGGAACTGCTGAAGGCCAGCCTCGGGATTGCGCTCGAGCCGCCGGCCGAGTCCTCCGCGGGCCTCTTTCCGTTGGTTCGGGACGATGTCCGGCAGGTGGTGCGCTACCTGCAGGCCCACTGGCGGGCATTGCTGGCAACCGGAGCGTTGGCTGCCGCGGCATCCTGGGTGCTCGCCGGGCTGGTCCGCCGGTAGCGGGCGGCCCGTCAGCCCGCTAGCTCGCTGCCAGGCGCGCGATGCCGTGGCAGACCGAAGCGATCAGGGCCACCAGCAACGCCACGTACAAAAGCGCCCGGAGTCTTCCGATTCTTCTCCTCCCGTCCCAGTGCCGCATGTCTGCACCTGCGCCTCGCCGCGCCGTCCGCTAGCGGTTTGCGCTCCAAATCTATTGGATGCCGGCGGCGGGCTGTCCGGTTCCCTGAGGTTTGTCGAAAGGGCCTGCACCCTTTGGCCTTGCGCGATGCTATCGTAGCCTCAGTATGCCGAACCGGGCAGTTGTTTTCGGGTGCTGGGGGCAGCTCGGCCTGGAACTGGTGGCCGAGCTGGAGCGGCGCGGCTACCAGGTCTTCGCCACCGATCGGGCCGACCTGGACATCACGGACCGCGGGCGCGTCGAGAGCCACCTGGCCGAAGTCGATCCGCAAGTGGTCTTCAACGCGGCCGCTCATAACCAGGTGGACGTGGCCGAGGAGGAGCCGCAAGCGGCCTTCGTGGTCAACGCGCTGGCCGTGCGGAACATTGCACTGGGCTGCCGCCAGGTGAACGCCCAGTTGGTCCACTACTCGACCGACTACGTGTTCGATGGCCGCGCCGGCCGGCCCTATACAGAGGACGACGCGCCGCATCCGCTGGGCGCCTACGCCGTCTCGAAGCTCGCCGGAGAGATCTGCGCCCAGGCCTACCTGGAAGCGCCGCTCCTCATCCGCACCTCGGGCGTCTTCGGCCCCGGCGGGTTGAAAACCGCGCGCGGCAACTTCATCGAGATGATGCTGCGGCTGGCCTCGGGCGGCAAGCCCATCCGCGTGGTCGAGGATCACGTGGCCTCCCCGACCTACGCTCCGGCGCTGGCGGCGCGCTCCGTGGACCTCTACGAACGGAACTTGCGGGGCCTCTTTCACGTTGCGGGCGGCGTCCCGATTTCCTGGTTCAACTTCGCGCGGCTGATCTTTGAGGTCGCGGGCTTGCACCCCGAATTGCGCGCCACCAACGAGAGGGAGTACCGCACGGTGGCACACCGGCCGAAGTTTTCCGCGCTGTCGAACGCCAAGATGGAGGCCGCGGGGCTGGCGCCCATGCCGTCGCTCGAGGCGTGCGTGCGGGACTACTTCAGGCGGCGCGCGGAACGCGTGGAGCCGCCGGGCCAGGATGCCGTCGACGAAGTCCGACAGGGCCATCAGGACGAAGATGCCCATGGCCAGGTACCGCGCCTGCGGCCAGGTGTCCTGGTCTTCCAGCAGAATCACGAACGGGGCCACCAGCAGCAGGCGGATGATGCTGATGCGGTTGGGCCAGTTCAGGCTCTTCCAGGGCTTGTACACGTTGATGTTCATGGGCTTTCCCGGGGTTTCCTTGGGGTTATAATGGCTTGATGATACCGCCGGCCGCCGCGGCGACCAACGGCATTCGTCGAGG
>JBEKLW010000022.1:0-12061 GCA_050008815.1 Bryobacteraceae bacterium | reverse complement strand
AAAGGCGAATTCCAGGGCGATGCGCTCGTCGGAGGGATCCAGGCGGAGGGCCTCGGCGAACTGGTCGCGCGCGGCCTCGGTATCGCCCGTCTGCAAGAGCGCATAGCCCAGGTCCTTGCGTAGTCCGGCGCTGGCGGGCGCAGCCGTGATGGCCTCGCGGAACAGGGCGATGGCCGCGTCCCAGTCCCGCGCCCGCAGGGCCTCGTAGGCGCGCGGGGCGGGCGCCTGAGCCAGGGCCGTAGATACCAGCAGCAGCAGAATGGCCGTGCGCGGCACCACGTAATACTAGTGGGCGCGCACCGGCAATTCTCGCGCGCAAGCAGCGGGGCCGCGCCAGCCCTGAGAGCGCCGCCGGGCTTCCGGGCGGGCTGCCGGGTTGGCCCGATGGCGGCGTGGGGCGCTGCGCCTCAGGCGCTCAGAGCCAGAATCTCGGCTACGATCTTGGGTGTCACGTCGCCGTGCTCGCCGAGTGCGACGCCGCGGCGCTCGAACCGCGCCGGGATCTCGGCCACGGTTTCCTTGCTCACGCCGTAGTCGGAAAGCCGTGTCGGGACGCCCAGCCGGTGGAAGAAGGCGCGCGTTTTCTCGATCGCCGCCGAGACGCGCTCCTCGGGGGGGCCGCCGGCCAGGCCCCAGACGCGGGAGGCGTACTGGAGCAGCTTCTCACGCTTGGCCTCAGGCCGGACTTGCAGCAGGCTCGGGAAGACGATGGCGAGCGTCTGCGCGTGGTCGAGGCCGGTCAGCGCGGTGATCTCATGGCCGATCATGTGCGTGGCCCAGTCCTGCGGCACGCCCAGGCCGATCAGACCGTTCAGCGCCATGGTGGCGCACCAGCACAGGTTCGCGCGAGCGTCGTAGTCCGAGGGACTGGCGAGCGTCTTGGGGCCTTCTTCGATGAGCGTGAGCAGGATGCCCTCGGCCATGCGGTCCTGGAGCGGCGCGTTGGCCGGGTAGGTCAGGTACTGTTCCAGGACGTGCACAAAGGCGTCCACGATGCCGTTGGCGATCTGGCGCGGCGGGAGTGAAAAGGTCGTCTCCGGGTCGAGCACCGAAAACCGCGGGAAGATCGCGGGGCTGAAGAACGCGTACTTCTCACGCGTCGCCGCGCGGCTGATCACCGCGCACGAGTTCATCTCCGAGCCCGTGGCGGGCAGGGTCAGCACCACGCCGAGAGGCACGGCGGTCCCGGCCATGGCCTGCCCCGTGACGATGTCCCAAGGCTCGCCCTGGAACGGCGCGGCGGCGGCGATGAACTTGGTGCCATCCAGCACCGAACCGCCGCCCACGGCGAGCAGGAAATCGAGGCCCTCGCGGCGGACGATCTCCACCGCGCGCATGAGCGTCTCGTAGCGCGGGTTAGGCTCGATGCCGCCGAACTCGGCGACCGGCCGGCCCGCGAGCGCGGCCATCACCTGACCGTGGACACCGTTGCGCTTGATGCTGCCGCCGCCGTAAGTCATGAGGATCTTGGCGCCGGCGGGTATCTCAGTGCCGAGGCTGGCGATCTGCCCCTTGCCAAAAAGGATCTTGACGGGGTTCTGGTAGACGAAGTTGTTCATAGGGTGAGTTCGAGTCTAGCACGGCGCCGCGTGAGTGGATTCGCGAGGCCGGGTCTCAGATATACTTCAAAATGAGAGTCCGATTGGAGGTTCGTCCCATGAAACGAGTTCTAGGTGGGTTTTTCGCGCTCGCTTTGCCGGCACTCTGCGCCGAGGCGAGCATGGTCCCTCAACTGGTCCAGCACTGGACAAAGTCGAAGGCTTACACGCTGGCGGTCGCCGAGGCGATGCCCGAGGAGGGCTACGCTTCCAAACCCAATCCCGAGCAGATGACCTTCGCCCAGCAGCTCGAGCATCTGGCCGGCGCCAATGCGTACTTCCTGTCCATGATCTCGGGCACGCCGTCCCCTGTCGGGAAGCCGGAGAAGCACGACAAGGCTTCCGTTCTTCGGATGCTGAACGAGTCCTACGACTACGTCATCAAGAGCGTCGGGACTCTCACGCCCGAGCAGCTCAACCGCGAGGTGGCGATGGAGGGCATGCATATGACGGGCCTGGACGCGCTGCTGCTGGCCATGGACCACACCACGCATCATCGCGGCCAGTGCGTGGTCTACCTGCGGGTGAAGAACATCAAGCCGCCGGACTATAGGTTCTAGCCCGAGCGGGGCGAGTGCGGGGACAGGCCCGGGGAGCGTTGTGCGAGACGTCGGCTGAAGCCGACGCTGCAAGCTGAAGCTCGCGCCACAAGGTGGGAGCCGCGCTCCCGCCGGGAAGCGTGGCCGGCCCCACCCGTTACACTGATAGGGTGCCGGCGGCGGGGCAATTCACCCTCCGACAATTCTTCGCGCCGAGCGGACTGCTCTCGCGCTGTCACCCCAGCTACGAGCATCGCTCCGGGCAGCTCGAGATGGCCGAAGCGGTCGAGGCTGCACTCAACGACCGGCGGCACCTGGTGGTCGAAGCGGGCACGGGAACGGGCAAGACGCTGGCCTACCTGGTCCCGGCGATTCTCTCCGGCAAGCGCATCGTGATCTCCACCGGCACGAAGAACCTCCAGGAGCAGCTCTTCTTCAAGGACGTGCCGTTCCTGCAGCGGCATTTGGGCGCCGAGCTGAAGGTCTGTTACATGAAGGGGCGCGGCAACTACGCCTGCCGCCAGAAGATCTACGACGCCCAGAAGGAGCCGGTGCTGGAGGGCCTGGAGGAGGTGGCCGACTTCGAGATCATCCGCGAGTGGGAGAAGACCACCCAGAGCGGCGACCGCGCCGAGATCCGGACGCTGCCCGAGAGCGCCACCGCCTGGGCCAAGCTGGACGCGCGGCGCGAGCTGTGCAGCGGGGAGAAGTGCCCGCAATTCGAGCGCTGCTTCATCACCCGCATGCGGCAGCGGGCGCTGGAGAGCGACATCGTCATCGTCAACCATCACCTGTTCTTCGCCGACCTCGCCGTCAAGGACCAGGAGTACGGCGCGATCATCCCGGAGTACGCAGCCGTGGTGCTGGACGAGGCGCACGAGATCGAGGATGTGGCCGGCCAGTACTTCGGCCTCTCGGTCAGCAACTACCAGATCGAGGAGCTGAGGCGCGACATCTCCGCGGTAGCGCAGCGCAAGGGTTTCGGCTCGCGGGAGCTGGATCAGATCCTGACGGCGGCGGGGGAGGCGGCCATGCGATTCTTCGCGCTCTTCGAGGAGTTCGAGGGCCGCAGCGGCTTCCGCGATCAGGCGGGGCTCCTGGAGCGGCACGGGGAGGAATACTCCGGCCTTCAGCATGCGCTCGATCTGATGGCCTCGCACCTTCAGCTCGTCGAGCAGGCGCCCGAGGAGGCCATCCCGCTGGTCAGCCGATGCGCCGCGGTGTCCGACGCGCTCAAGACGTGGATGGCGGGCAACGACCGCCGCCTGGTCTACTGGGTGGAGCGCCGCGGGCGCGGCACGTTCCTGCAAGCCACGCCGATCGACGTCTCCCCGATCCTGTCCGAGAAGCTGTTCAACGCCGTGCCCACGGTCGTCCTGACCTCGGCGACGCTGGCCGTTGGCGGCAACTTCGACTACGTGAAGAGCCGGCTGGGGCTGAGCTCCGCGCGCACGCTGATCGTGCCGCCGCACTTCGACTATCCGAAACAGGCGCTGCTCTACGTTCCGCAGCACCTGCCCGACCCGCGGCACCCCGGCTTCGTGCGCGCGGCTTCGGAGGAGATCCTGCGGATTCTCAAAGCCAGCCGCGGCCGGGCGTTCGTGCTGTTCACCAGCTACCAGCAGATGCGCGCGGTGCATGACCGGGTATCGTTCCAGATCGACTACCCGGCGCTGCTCCAGGGGACCGGCCCGCGCACGGCCCTGCTCGAGGAATTCCGCTCGACGCCCCACGCGGTGCTCTTCGCGACCGCCTCGTTCTGGCAGGGGGTGGATGTGCCGGGGGAGCAGTTGAGCTGCGTGATCATCGACAAGCTGCCGTTCGCCGTGCCCAACGACCCGGTGGTGGAGGCGCGCATCCGCGCCATCCACGAGGAGGGCGGCAACGCCTTCTACGAGTACCAGATCCCGCAGGCCGCCCTGGCGCTGAAGCAGGGCTTCGGCAGACTCATCCGCAGCCGCCTGGACCGCGGGGTGCTGGCGCTGTTGGATAATCGAATCAGCAAGCAACGCTACGGCCGGGTGTTCTTCGAGAGTCTGCCGGACTACGGGTTCACGACCAGTCTCAGCGAGGTGGAGAGCTTCTTTGATGTTTGAGGTTTCCGTGGAAGAGACCTTCGCCGCCGGGCACGCGCTGCGCGGGTATCGGGGCAAGTGCGAGAACGTGCATGGCCACAACTACCGCGTGCGTGTGACCATTGAGGGCCCGGAGCTCGACGCGGCCGGCCTGCTCATCGATTTTGTGGAACTGAAACGCATTCTGCGCGCGGTCATCGAGAAGCTGGATCACCAGTTTTTGAATGACGTGGCGCCCTTCGACAAGCTGAACCCCTCGGCCGAGAACATGGCGCGGTATTTCCACGAGGAGATGAGCCGCGACCTGGACGCCGGCGCGAGGCCGAACCGCGTGCGCCTGGCCGAGGTGAAGATCTGGGAGACGGATACGGCGACGGCGAGTTACCGGCTGCCGTAGCCGAAGGCTTGCGAGAAGATTGGGCTAGCGCCCGAAGTAGGCGGCGTTCTCCTGGGCGAAGGCGGCCCATTTCTCCGGCAGGTCGTCCAGGGCGAAGATGGCCGAAACCGGGCAGACCGGGACGCAGGCGCCGCAGTCGATGCACTCCACCGGGTCGATATAGAGCATCTTCTGCCCGGCGAAACTGGCCTCGTCTTTCTTGGGGTGGATGCAATCCACCGGGCAGGCGTCCACACAGGCGGTATCCTTTACCCCGACGCAGGGTTCCGCGATCACGTAGGCCATAGACTCCTCCGCTCAGCCATCCTCTGGGGGGATTCGATTCCGAGTCTAGCATAGGAGGCGGTTAAAATCGGAGTGCAGCTCTGGCCGAAGGACGACGGCAGCCTGGGCGGAGTCTGGTAACGCCAAGCACATGACGGCGGCTTCTGATCCCTAGGCCACAAGCCCCAAGCTACAATGTGGTCATGATTCCCCCAGTGCGCAAGGCGGTATTCCCGGCGGCCGGTTTGGGTACGCGGTTTCTGCCCGCGACGAAGGCGCAGCCGAAGGAGATGCTGCCGCTGGTGGACAAGCCGCTCATCCAGTACGCGGTCGAAGAGGCGATCCACTCCGGGATCCAGAATATCCTGATCGTGACCGGGCGCGGCAAGAGCGCCATCGAGGATCACTTCGACGTGAGCTTCGAGCTGGAGCACCTTCTGGAGACGCGCAACCAGAAAGAGCTGCTGGCCACCGTGCGCGACATCTCCGACATGATCGACGTGGCCTACGTCCGCCAGCGCGAGGCGCTCGGCCTGGGGCACGCGGTGCTGCGCGCGCGGGCCCTGGTGGGCAACGAGCCCTTCGCGGTGGTGCTCTCCGACGACGTGATTGAGGCCGAGATTCCCTGCCTGCGCCAACTGCTGGACGTTTACGAGCTCTTCGCCGCGCCGGTGGTCGCGCTGATGGAGGTTCCCAAGGAGCAGATCTCCGCCTACGGCGTCGTGGAGGCGGAGCCGGTCTCGCACAGCGGCTGCCGCGACCGCCTCTACCAGATCCGCAGCATGGTCGAGAAGCCCCAGCCGGATGAGGCGCCGTCGAACCTGGCCATCATCGGCCGCTACGTGCTGACGCCGGAGATCTTCCTGTCGCTGGAGGCGATCGAGCCCGGCTCGCTGGGCGAGCTCCAGTTGACCGACGGCCTGAAGCACCTGCTGCGCAGCCAGCCGATTTACGGCTACCGCTTCGAGGGGACGCGGTACGACGCCGGGGAGAAGCTTGGCTTCCTGAAGGCGACGGTGGAGTTCGCGCTGCGCCGCCAGGACCTGGGCGGGCCGTTCCGCGAGTACCTCGAATCCCTCAATCTGCGGGAGTCAACGCTCGCGAAGTAACCGCAGGCTCATCCACCAGGCGAAGCCCACGCAGACGCCCGTTGCCAACCAGATCAGGGAAGCCGGCGAGAGCCAGGCCTGGAGCATGACACCTCCCATGGCCGCGAGGGCGGAGTATCCGAAAACGTCCAGGACGCCCGGGACCCAGTCCCACCGCCCCTCTCTCTCCCACTCCACCCGCCGCATGACCCGCTGGCTGAACCCCGCGGACAGCGCGGGCTTGCCGATGGCTTCCGGCAACGCGGCTTCGATCTCGCTCTGGACCTCGAGGAACGCCCAGCAGTCCTCGCACTCGGCCATGTGCGCCTCGACGCGGCTGCGGTCCTCTGCGGAAAGCGCGTTCTCGCAGTACTCCAGGATCAGCTCTTCAAACCGACGGCACGGCATGGGCGGCTCCCTCCTTCCTGGGCGCCAGCATCAGCGCACCCAGTTCCTTCTTGCCGCGATGCAGGTAGGTCTTCACGGTGCCCAGGGGCAGGCCGAGCGTTTCAGCCACCTGCTCGTACGAGCGGTCCTCGAGATAGAACAAGGTCAGGACGTGGCGGTACTTCTCCGGCAGCCGGGCGAGCAGGTCTCGCATTTCCAGTTCCCGGCCGTGCGGGTCTTCGCGCGCATGCTGGGATTCGGCCACGGCGCGGACCTCTGCCACATCGAGAGACACGGCCCGCTTGGCCGCCTCGCGCCGGCGGTGGCTCAGACAGGTGTTGCGGGCGATGGCGAAAACCCAGGTCCCGAGCGACGCCTGCCCGCGATAGCCGGGCAACGCCTTCCAGATCTTCACGAACACTTCCTGCGCCAGGTCCTCGGCCGCCGCGCGCTCGCCCAGGATCGAATAGGCCAGCCGAAACACTTTGGACTGGTACGCTTCCATCAGGGGCTCGAACTCGGCCACACCAGCCATTATCCGATTTAGACTCCCCGCCTGCCGGAAAATGTTTCAGCGGCGGCTTGAAACAAAACGGACGGCTCGGATGGTCTCAACCTTTGAAAGGACATCCCCATGAACGAATGGTTTTTGAATGGCCCCAACGTGCTCATCCCGGTCGTTGCCATCCTGCTGCCCGTGGCAATTGTCGGCATATCCCTGTACTTCCGTAATCGGGAGCGAGAGATGATTCACCGCGAGCGCATGCTGGCGATGGAAAGAGGTTTGCAGCCACCGGTCGATGCGGCGCCCGTTAATGCGGCGCCCGTGGCGTTTGGCCGGCACGAGCACGGCCGGCACGACCGCGGCCCGCGCGACTACCTTCTGCGCGGATTGATCTTGCTCTTCATCGGCCTCGGCGCGTTCGGTTTCATGTTCGTGTCACCAGAATTTTGGGGGGATCACATGAGCCCGCACATGCGAGATTCGTTCTTGGCTATGCCGTTCCTGGCAATCATCCCCGCTGCGGTGGGCTTAGCGTACCTGGTGGCCTACGCCATCGAGAGCCAAAAGCAGCCGCCGCGTCCGCCGGTCCCATAACACGCTGGTATCATGAAGCTGCATGCCGCCGCCCGAGGGCCTGCCCCTGGTGGTCATCGTGGGCCGGCCGAACGTCGGAAAATCGACCCTGTTTAACGCCATCATCGGCCAGCGGCGCGCCATCGTGGGCGACGAGCCGGGCATCACCCGCGACCGGCTCCACGGCCTGGCCGAGCACCGCGGCCGGCGCTTCGAGGTCATCGACACCGGCGGCATCATCCCCAATGACGCCGAGCACATTCCCGCGCAGATCCTGCGGCAGGCGCGGGTGGTACTCGCGCAGGCGTCGCACGTCATTTTCCTGATCGACGGCCGCACCGAGATCACCGGCGCGGACCGCGACCTGGCCCGTCTGCTGCGCCAGCTCGGGCGGCCCGTCGCTCTGGCCGTGAACAAGATCGATGTCCCCATGAGAGAAGCGCTCATGGCCGATTTCTACTCGCTCGGCTTCCGCGACCTGTTCCCGGTCTCGGCCGAGCACCGGCTGGGCATTGACGAGCTGCTCGACCACATCACCCAGGACATTCCCTCGACGGAGCCCGAAGAGCGGGTACAACCGAAACAAACGATCAAGGTGGCCATAGTTGGGCGGCCGAACGTCGGCAAGTCCACGCTGCTCAATACGCTGATCGGGGAGGAGCGCGTCATTGTGTCGCCCGTGGCCGGGACCACCCGCGACGCGGTGGATGCCGCCGTGGAACAGGACGGCGTGCGCTACGTGTTCGTCGACACGGCCGGCATCCGCCGCAAGGGCAAGACCAAGCTGATGGCCGAGAAGCTCAGCGTGGTGATGGCGCGGCGGAACATCCGGCTGGCGAACGTGGTCCTGCTGGTGCTGGATGCCACCGAGGGAGTGGTGGGCCTGGACGCCACCATCGCCGGCTATGCGGACGAGGAGGGTCGCGCGATCATCGTCTGCGTCAACAAGTGGGATGCGGCGCCGAACCAGAACCGGCGCGCGTTCGAGACGCTGGTCCGCGACCAGTTGAAGTTTCTCGGCTATGCGCCGGTGGCGTTCATTTCGGCGCTGACCGGCAACGGCGTCCCGCAGTTGCTCCCGCGCATCCGCGAGGCGTATGCGGCCGCCTCGCAGCGCATCCCGACCGGCGAGCTGAACCGCTTCCTGGAAACGCTCAAGTCCGAGCGCGAGCCGAAGATCCTCTACATCACGCAGGCTTCAGTGCGCCCGCCGACCTTCGTGCTGTTCACCGACCGTCGCGGCGAGCTGTACTTCTCCAAGGAGCGCCAGCTCATGAACCAGATCCGAAAGCGCTTCGGGTTCGAGGGGACGCCGATCGTGCTCAAGACGCGGGCCCGAGCGGGGCACCGCAAGGGCCGATCATGATCGGCCCCAGCCCGGGTGTTTCACCGGCAATCTGCTGCGGCGCGTGGTAGGGCCGCATCTACTCAAGTTGCGCTCGGCCGGCGTGCCTGCAAAAACCGGGTACAGACAGCCACTTTTCGCTTGTGTGAGTCCGTTGTTTTCGGTGAGCTAGGAGTGCGAAAAGTGGTGTCTGGCCCCGATTTTTGGGCTTACGCGTCGGCCTGGCCGGGCGCGCCCTCGATCTCGACGGTCTTTGGCTGCAGACCTACCTTGGCCAGCAGCGCGTAAACGGCGAAGCCAACGACGTAACTCCAGAGCACCTCGGGCTTGCAGCCGTTCTTCACGGCCTCGGAGACCGGCAGGAAGTCCACGATGCCGACGGTGAAGCCGAGCGCCCAGGCGATGTAGCCGGCCCAGTTGATGCCCTGGCGCGGCCCGGCCCATTTGCGGCCCGAGAGCAGGTAGTCGGCGGTCATGGCGCCGCAGATCGGGCCGAAAGAGGCGCCGACGACCTTAAACACGCCCACCAGGTTCAGCGCAGCGCCGGTCACCGCGAGTGTCACCGCGATGGCGGCGCCCACCATGGTGCTGGCCATGCGCGGGATCTTCGGCAGCATCGTGGCGAAGCTGTTCCCGGCAATGAACGCGCAGAAGCAGGCCGGAGCGACCGAGGCCAGGGCGAACAGCAAGAACATCGGGCTGGCCAGGAACCTGACCGTGGCATCAATGACGCCCGAGTAGGTTACCGCGGCGTGGCCCGCGGCATTGGCTCCGGCGACCGACATCAGAGGCAGGCCGCCGGCATACAGGATGGCAACCGTGATGCCGACGAGGCCGCCCCACTTGACGTCGCGGGCGTTGCGCGCGTTCATGCCGAAGTCGGCGCCCGCCGCGCCCGCAGTCGCGAAGAAGCCGATGACGATTTGCACCAGCATCGCCATGCCGAGCAGCGGCGCGGGGTCCGGCGGCTCATACGCCGCCACGCCGCCCACGTTTCGCACGAAGACCAGGAGGACCATGAGGAACGCAATCAGGCTCAGGTACAGCGAAACCCTGGCGACGTACTGGATGCCTTTCACGCCGATGTAGGCCATGATGGCGCCCCAGGCGATGGCGATGAGCTTGAAGGCCAGCGCGTCCGGCACGGCCGCCTGCTCGCTCCAGCCGGCGCCGCGGAGGAGGTAGGTGGTAGACAGCGAAATGTTCACCGCGAACCAGCCGATCTGCAACAAGCCCATGAGCAGGCCCGGCATGAGGTATCCGCCTGTCGTGCCGAAGGTGGAGCTGCCCACGACGTAGAGCGGGTAGCCGGTCTTCATGCCCAGCATGGCCGGCGCGAAATAGTAGAAACCGAAGCAGAGCAGGCCCGCCGCGAGCAACGCCAGCAGGCTCAGGCCCACGCCGGCCCGCGTCAGGGTGCCGCCGGCGAGCTGCTCATAGAACACTACCCACAGGAAGACGCCGGCGTAGCTCGGCGCGATGTTCTTGAACCACGCCGCGCGATTGCTGTGCGGATTGGGAAGCGCTTTGGCGATGTAGTCGGGCAGCATCGGTCGCTCCTTCTAGAGGGACGGTAAAACGGGGTGAGTATAGCAGAAGCCCAACCGGGCCGGAAACGCGGCGGGCGCCTCAGCCGGGTGTTTCACCAGCAATCTGCCGCGGCTCGCGATAACAGCCCGTGGCAGGGGTGACAAAAACCGGGTACAGACAGCCACTTTTCGCCTGCGCCACTCCCTTACCTTCGCTGACCTCGGAAGGCGAAAAGTGGCTGTCTGGCCCCGGTTTTTGAGTTCTCTCATCGCGCCTCGCGACGATCGTGGTGAAACATCCGCCTCAGCCGCCCTTGGCGTCGTGCTCGCCGGTGCCGCCGAGGTCCTCGACCTTGGTGCCGTGGCAGTCGATGCGCTGCGGAATCGAGCCGCGCACGTTCATCTGCTCCTCGGTCGCACCCAGGCCCCCGCCGCGCTGAGCGGCGGCGCCGGCCCTGGAAGCGGCCGGCGTCCGCGCGGCCTCCTCCATGACGGCGCGCAGCAGATCTTCCAGGGGCGCGGCCAGCGGCGCCAGGTCCGGGCGGTTCAGCAGGCGGCAGGCGTCGATCGGCGACATGGCCTCCAATGTCACTTGCGCGCCCCGCGCGTAAGCGGCGATCCGCCAGGGCAGGAAGGCTGTGGCGCGGATGTCTCCCTCCATTAGCGCCGCATACAGCTCGGGCTGACACAGGCAGAACACGAAGGCATCTTCGGCCGATCCGGCCTCCTGGAGGTGCTGGCCGACGTGCGTGACCGTCAGCACACTCGCCTCACGGCGTTGCGCGGCGCGCTTCAGCGCGGCCTCGATGGCCTCCAGCCTGAGTTCACATGAGACTTGCAGCATGGCGGTGGACCTCCGTCAGCCGAATTATACGGCGGGGGAGGCGGAAGCCGCCGGCGAATTTGACCTGCCGCCCGAAATTCTATATCCTGGGGGTTACTTCGGTAGAGGCGCGGAAGCCATCAGTAGCCGGGTCCGCTGCTCCGAGGCGCTTCGGAGGGCCCGCGTGAACGGGGCGTGGTGAGTTGTTTCCGCCGAAACCGTTACGGGAAGCCGCTCCCGGGCGGTTGGGGGGTAAGGTTAAGACCTGCCCACTGTCATTCGGGTTTCACGCCGCCGAATGGAGCGCTATCGAAGGGAAGACCGTACCGCTCTTCCCTCCCGCATCGCTCCCTTCGCAACCGGCCCGGAGATGGCACGGCCATGAACGTATTCGAGCTGACGCGAGCGCTGGTAAACATCGAATCGATCACGAACAACGAGCAGGAAGTGGGCGCGTACCTGCTCCAGTACCTCTCCGCGCTGGCCGCGCGCACGGGCGGCGTGGCCAAACGGATGGACATCGAGCCGGGCCGGTTCAACGTTTTGGCATGGTGGGACGGGCCGCTGGTGACGCTCTCGACGCACATGGACGTGGTCCCGCCGTTTTTCCCCTCGCACGAGGACGCCGAGTACATTTACGGGCGCGGCGCCTGCGACGCCAAGGGCATCCTGGCCGCGATGATCGGAGCCGCCGAAGGGCTGCTGGAGGCGGGCCGGCGCGGCTTCGGGCTGCTGTTCGTGGTGGGCGAGGAGCGCAACAGCGCGGGCGCGTTCGCCGCGGCGCGCCAGGGGCGCGGCTCGCGGTACTTCATCAACGGCGAGCCGACGGAGAACAAGCTGGCGCTAGGCTCGAAGGGCGCGTTGCGCTACGAGATCGCCGCGCGCGGGCGCATGGCGCACTCGGCTCACCCGGAGCTGGGCGAGTCGGCGATCGAGAA
>JBEKLW010000219.1:0-5305 GCA_050008815.1 Bryobacteraceae bacterium | reverse complement strand
ACTGGACACGCTCCGACCTCGAGCGGCTTTGGGCCCCCCTGCTCAACGCCCCGGGGACCTCTCTGATCTGCATCGGTCAGCCCATCGCTTACAATCTCAGATCCATTCAGGCGCAGGATGTGATTCAGGGCATCGGTGCTCCCCAGCCGCCCGGCGAGTCGCCCGCGCAGGACGTCATCCCCAGGAAGGATCTCCTCATCCTCTCGGACCGCTTCGTCGTGTTTGGCGATGCCGTCTGCCTGGCCCATCTGACCGCCCTGTTTGAGAAGTACGGCAAGCCCTACCGCATCCGCGGCGAGCGCTCCACCTCCTTCACCGACCTGTCCGAGGGGCCTACCGTCCTGATCGGCGCCTTCAACAACCAGTGGACTCTCCACGCCGCGGGCCAACTGCGCTTTACCTTCATCAAGGACAGCACCCACGAGATCGACATGGTCCGGGACCAGCAGCACCCCGACAATACGCAGTGGAAGCTGGCCCACGTCTGGCCCTACTGGGATGTTCCCAACGACTATGCCATCGTCTCCCGCATTCTGGATACCACCACCGCCCGCCCGGTCGTCATCGCCGCCGGCATCACCCAGCACGGCACCATGGCCGCGGGAGAGTTCCTCACCAATCCGGAGTGTTTCTCCGAAGCCGTTTCCCAGCTCCCTCGCGGCTGGCAGAACAGGAATCTGCAAGTCGTGCTGCGTGTTCCCGTCGTAAACCGCGTCGCCGGACGTCCCCACGTTCTCGCCACCCACGTCTGGTGAGTTTCGGGGACGGGCTACGCGATAGATTCCAGGAACAGGCGGTGGATGCGGGGGTCCGGGGTCAGCTCGGGGTGGAAGGTGGCCACCAGATGACGTCCCTGCGAGACCAGCACGGGATCGCCCTGGTAGCGGAGGTAGACCTTGGAGCCCGGCCCGAGGCGGCGGATGATCGGGGCGCGGATAAAGACCGCCTCCAGGGGGCCCGGGCCCGCTTCCCGCTCGAAGCACTGGTCCGGCTCGAGCGTCACCACGCGGCTGTCCGCCTGCCGCCCATAGGCGTTGCGCTCGATGGCCATGTCCACAAGCCCGAGGGACTCCTGGGCGGGGTTAGTGACCTCGCTCGCGATCAGGATCGCGCCGGCGCAGGTGCCCAGGATCGAATGCCGGCCGCCGAAGCGCTTGAGCGGTTCCAAGAGGTCCTCGTCCCGCATGATCAGGAGCATGGTGGTGCTCTCGCCGCCAGGGATCACCAGAGCCGAGACGGTTTCAAGCTCGGCGGCCGTGCGCACCTCGATGGCAGCGGCGCCGGCGCGCTCCAGCGCCTGGCGGTGCGCCTCGAAGTCACCCTGGAGAGCCAGAACGCCAACCCCCTGAGGCGCCACCAAGGACTCCTCACCAGCCGCGGACCGCGAGGCGTTCGCTGTCCGGCATGTTGGCGACGTCGAGACCAAACATGGCCTGCCCAAGCTCTTCGCTGGCCTCGAGCAGCTTGATCGGGTCGTTGTAGTAGGTGGTGGCCTTGACTATGGCGCGGGCGCGCGTCTCCGGGTCCTCGCTCTTGAAGATGCCGGAGCCGACAAAGACGGATTCCGCGCCAAGCTGCATGACCAGCGCGGCGTCGGCGGGCGTGGCGATTCCGCCGGCCGAGAAGTTCGGCACCGGCAGCCGGCCGCGCGCGGCCACGTACTCGACCAACTCCAGCGGGGCCTGGAGCTTCTTGGACTCGGCGACCAGCTCCTCGCGGCCAAGCACCGTGAGCTGCTTCATCTCTCTCTGGATGGTGCGCATGTGGCGCACGGCCTCGACGATGTTGCCCGAGCCGGCCTCGCCCTTGGTGCGGATCATGGCGGCGCCTTCGGCGATGCGGCGGAGCGCCTCGCCGAGGTTGCGCGCGCCGCAGACGAACGGAACCGTGAAGGGCCGTTTATCGACGTGGTGCTCCTCGTCGGCGGGCGTGAGCACCTCGCTCTCGTCGATGTAGTCCACCTTGAGCGCCTCCAGGATGCGCGCCTCCATGAAGTGCCCAATCCGGCACTTGGCCATCACCGGAATCGAGACCGCCTGCATGATGTCGCGCATCTTCCGGATCGGCGCCATGCGCGCCACGCCGCCCTCCTTGCGGATATCGGCGGGCACGCGCTCCAACGCCATGACGGCCACCGCGCCGGCCTTTTCGGCGATGAGGGCCTGCTCGGCGTTGGTGACGTCCATGATGACGCCGCCTTTGAGCATCTCCGCCAGACCGACTTTCACGCGAAACGTATCATCCATGAACATCCCAACCTCCAATTCCACGAAAGGCTCGATCAGACCACCGCTAGAGCCGGCTCGGCGCGCTCCTGGAGCGCGCGGGCCAGCTCACTCGAGAAGATCCGTCCCAAGACCGCCACGCCCGCGCGGATCTTCTCCGGCGCCAGGGCGGCAAAGCTCAGCCGCAGGCCGCCCGGCTCGCGCCGCGAGACTTCGAAGTACCTCCCCGGCAGGTAACTCACGCCTTCGGCGTGGGCACGGGGGAGCAGCTCCGAAGAATCCAGCGGCTCGGGCAGCCGCACCCACAGATTCATGCCGCCTTGCGGGCGCGTGAAGGATGCACTCGCCGGCAGGAACGCTTCGCAAGCCGCCAGCACGGCGCGCAGGCGCTCGCCTCCCGCCGCCAAAACGCGCTGGCGGTGCGCGGCCAGCCGCCCTGATTCGGCAAAGCGCAGCAGGACGGCCTGCGAAAGCTGGTCCGTGTGCAAGTCCGCCAGGTGCTTGGCCTCGGCCAGCCGGGCCAGCAGCGGCTTGGGGCCGATGATCCAGCCCACCCTCAGCCCGGGGAAGGTGAGTTTGGAGAAGCTGCCGAGCAGCACGGTGTCGCCGGTGTTGTCGAGCTGCTTGATGGGAGGCAGCGGCTCGCCCTGGTAGCGCAACTCGCCGTAGGTGTCGTTCTCGACCAGCACGCAGCCCGAGGCGCGCGCAATGCGTACGACGGCGCGCCGCCCCTCGGCGCTGAGAGTGGCGCCGGTGGGGTTCTGGAAGTTCGGGGTCAGCACCGCCAGACGCGGCCTCGTCCGGGCCAAAGCGCGCTCGAAGGCTTCCACATCCAGCCCGTCCGCGCCGATGTGAACGCCCACGAGCTGGGCGCCGCCCCTGGCGAACAGGTTCTTCAGGCCGGGATAGACCGGGTCCTCGACGACGACCGCGTCGCCCGGACGAACCAGCAGCCGGTGAATCAGGTCCATCGCCTGCTGGCAGCCGCTGGTGACGATGAGGTCGTCGCCGGCGCCGGCCACGCCCTGGCGGCGCGCGCCGTCGAGCAGGTAGTGGCGCAACGGCGCATAGCCGGCCGGCGATCCCAACTGCAGGATCGAGGAGATCTGCGGCGAGGAGAGCACTTCGTCGGCGCTGAGCCGGAAAGCATCCAGCGGAAACAGGTCCTCGGCGGGACACGAGCTCGCGAAGCTGATCAGTTCGGCCGCGCCCGGCTGGGTGGGTGAAGCGGCCTCCGGCCCGGGCAGCAGGTGGTCCCAGTCCAGACCTGGGCCGGGCTTGAGCGGCTGTGCGAGCACGAAGCTGCCGCGGCCCACGTGCCCGTGGATCAGGCCTTCGGACTCGAGGATGGCGTAGGCAGCGGAAACAGTGGTGCGATTCAGTCCAAGAGTGCCAGCCAACTCCCGAGTGGCTGGCAGCCGCTCACCGCGCGCCACAGCTCCTGATTCTATCATTGACCTAATAGAATCAGCCAGTTGACGATACAGTGGCGTCTCAGCGTTCGCGTCTAGCTGGATTCCTGGAAACATGCCAATTGCAGCCCTCACTCTACCATATTGGATGGCGAGCGTCCAGCCCGGACAAGAGCGGGACTACGGGCGGGGAAAGAGCGCCAGCCTGGAGGCTGGCGCGCGGCTCTGGAGAGCCGCCCTACGCGGCTTGGTAGGGCGGGACTCCAGTCCCGCGGCTCGGCCTCCAGGCCGAGCCTGCGACTGCGGACGGACTACGGTCGCACCTCGCTACGATCGTGGTGAAACATCCGGGCCAAGGTTTCAGTGCGGCGGCAGCGAGGCCGGAAAACGGGTGGAACGAACTGATACAATCGACTGCGAAGCCGCGCAGCGCGGATCCGCAAACCCCATGAGGTGTCTCGCCGGTTTGATCTGCCTCGCACTGGCCTGGACGCTGACAGCCCAGGCCGCCGAGAAGAAGAAGAAGGGGAAGAAGGGCCAAGAGGAGGAGATCACTCAGGTCCTCGAGCTTCCCAGGGAACCGCCGGCGGTGACGGTGGCCGAGGCCGAGCGTCTGGCGTTTCAGGTCACGCCGCTTTACTCCAAGGGGCTGCTCTCGCAGCAGGTGCGCGAGGCGCTGAAGTGGCTGCTGCGGCAGGACCGCCCGGTCGCGCGGCTGCGCGCGTTTGTCGCCGGCACGGGCGACACGCGCCGCGTGCAGGCCATCGTCAGCGAGGGATTCACCGAGAGGCGCCTGCCGCTGCCGACGCTCACCGTGATCCAGGTTGGGGCGCTGCCGCAAGAGGGCGCGCAGGTGGTTCTGGAGGCGCTGGCGGTGTGAAGACTGACGCCCAGCATACGATGTCATACATCCCTTCCCTTGGAATCTTTCGCTCGGGGGCACACCCCGCCTGGTTCGATACCAAGTACTATATTCCCATCGATGAAGACCATGATGGCAACATCGATAACGACGACCTGGCTCATATGGTGGCTGAATTCTTTGATGTGCAGCACAACCAATGGGAGACTAATCTGACAGACTACAACTCCGGAGAGACGGTGCGCTTCTTCCGCGATACCGATGGCGATAACTGCAACGATGAGAAGAGCGAGACCCAGGCCGATGTGATCACCTTGTGGCAGCATGCCAATACGCTTGCCTTTGGACCCGCAACTACAGCCATGAATACCTGGAACAGCCAGTGGGGGGCATCCCTCGGCTCGTTTAAGTACAGCTCGCTGTGGTTCCCGGTGGTGGTAAACCCCGAGCGTTATGACTTCGGTACCTGGGGCCCTGGATCTTCGCTAGGTAACAGCACCTGGATCCGGGTGACATACGACCAGACCATGGCTCACGAGCTGGGCCACAGTGTGGGTGGGCTGAAGGATACCTACAAGCTCTCTACCGGGCAATGTTACATATCTGCCACCCAACTACACCCCTGGGCGGCCTTTGTCGATAACAAGAGTATTAATGTAAACGATGTGTGGGACGTGATGGAGTGCAGCGGAGCTCCCAACAAGTATTTCTTCAATGACAGCAACTATACCGCACTGTTCAACACTCTAAAAAAGACCAGCCTGGAAACCATGAGTGAGGCGCTCGCGGCGGGCGAGCAGTTCAGC
>JBEKLW010000218.1:0-5309 GCA_050008815.1 Bryobacteraceae bacterium | reverse complement strand
CACGTCGAAGCCGAACACCGGGTCCACGCGGAACTCCACGTCGTGCAACCGGCCCGAGAGCGCGTCCTTGAGCAGCGTGCGGGTATGGTGGATCGAGAGCCGCTTGCCGACGCCGAACGGGCCGCCCGTCCAGCCGGTGTTCACCAGCCAGCAGGTGGCGCCGTGCTTCAGCAGCTTGGCCTTCAGCATCTCGGCGTAAACGTAGGGGTGGTGTACCATGAACACCGCGCCGAAGCAGGCGCTGAAAGTCAGCTCCGGCTCGATGCCCAGGCCGATCTCGGTGCCGGCGATCTTGCTGGTGTACCCGGAGATGAAGTGGTAGATCGCCTGGTCGGCTGTGAGCCGCGAAATCGGCGGCATGACACCCGTGGCGTCGCAGGTCAGGAAGATGACGTTCTTGGGATGGCCGGCCTGCTTGGGCGGCCAGTAGTTGTCGATGTAGGAGAGCGGGTAGACCGCCCGCGTATTCTCCGTGAGGCGGTCGTCGTTCAAATCCAGCCGGCGCGAGACCGGATCGAAGACGACGTTCTCCAGGATCGTGCCGAAGCGCCGCGTGCAGGCGAAGATCTGCGGCTCGGCGGATTCCGACAGGCGGATGACCTTGGCGTAGCAGCCATCCTCGAAGTTGAACACGCCGTTCTCGCTCCAGCCGTGCTCGTCATCGCCGATCAGGTGCCGCGAGGGTTCGGCCGAGAGCGTGGTCTTGCCCGTCCCCGACAGCCCGAAGAAGATCGCCACGTCGTCCTCGTCGCCCACGTTGGCCGAGCAGTGCATCGGTAGCACGCCTTCGAGCGGCAGCAGGAAGTTGAGCACCGTGAAAACGGTCTTCTTCATCTCGCCGCCGTAAGCCGAGCCGCCGATGATGGCCAGCCGTTCGGAGAAGTTGGCGATGATGAACGTTTCCGAGCGGGTGGCGTCCACGATCGGCGAGGCGTTGAAGCTCGGCGCGCAGATGATGGTGAATTCCGGGACGTGCCGCTTCATCTCCTCCAGCGTTTGCGGCTTGGAGAACATGGTGCGCACGAAGAGGCTGTGCCAGGCCCGCTCGGTGATGATGCGGATCGGCAGCCGCGCCTCCGAATCGGACCCGGCGAACAGGTCCTGCACGAACACGTCGCGGCCCTGCAAATAGCCCTGGAGCCGCGTGAGCAGCGCGCTGAACTTCTCGGGGTTGAACGGCCGGTTGTACTGGCCCCACCAGACCTTCTCCTCGGTGGTCTGCTCGCGGACGATGAACTTGTCGGCGGCGGCGCGCGCCGTGTGCTTGCCGGTGTTGACGAGGAACGGCCCGAGGTGGGCGATCATGCCCTCGCCCCGGAAAACCGCCTCCTCGTACAGCGCGCCCGTGGGCAGGTTCCAGTAGACGCGGTGCAGGTTCGCCAGACCGTGGTTCTGCACCCCGAACTGGCTCGCGTTGGCCGACGCGATCCCTTGCGCGGGGGAAGTAATGTCCTGGTAGACGTTCATAGCCAGTCCCTCACCAGTTTCCGGTCGCCAAGGTAGAGCTCGTTGGGCGAGTTCGGATCGAGCGCCCACTTCATGCGCTCGACGCCTTCGGTGATCTCCTTGATCGTGCCGCAGAAGCTGATCCGCAGGTGGCCCTCCATGCCGAACTCCTTGCCCGGCACCGTGACCACGCGCACCTTGTCGAGCAGGAACCGCGACAGCTTCTGCGAGTCTTTCTCGTAAGCGCTGAAGTCGGGGAAGGTATAGAACGTCCCCTGTGGCTTGGTGACCTGGATACCGCTGAACGCCCTCAGCCGGTCCACCAGCACGTTGCGGTTGTTCTCCAGAGTCATCCGCAGGCTGGCGATGGAGGACTGCAGACCGTTGAGCGCGCCCACCGCCGCCCACTGCGCCGGCACTGACGGTCCAGAGGTCTGCTGCGACTGGATGTTCACCATCGCCTCGATGACCTCGGTGTTGTCGGAGACCGCCCAGCCCACCCGGAAGCCGGTCATCGCGTACATCTTCGACACGCAGTTGATGACCACCAGCTTGGAGCTGCGCGTGTGGTTCTTGGCGTAGCTGAAGGCGTTGGTGGGAGCGCGGCCGTCGAAGATCAGCCGGTTGTAGGTGTCGTCCATGATGAGGTAGACGTTCTTCTTCTCACACAACTCCACCACGCCGGCGATGAACTCCTCCGAGTACACCGCGCCCGAGGGGTTGTTCGGGCTGTTGATGATGATGGCCTTGGTGTAAGGACCGACGGCCTCGGCGATCTCCTCCAAGCTCGGGTGGAAACTGCCGTCCTCGGGCGTGATGGCCACCGCGACGCCGCCCGCCAGCTTCACCATCTCCGGGTAGGAGACCCAGTAGGGCCCCGGAAAGATCACCTCGTCCTTGGGCTCGAGGAGCGTGTACAGGGCCACCATGATCGCCTGCTTGGCGCCGTTGGAGGCGATCACGTTTGGCGCGCCCAAGCACTTGTCGTAGTTCTCCTCGGTGTAGCGGATGATGGCCTTCTTCAGCGCGGGGATGCCGTCCGGCGGCGCGTAGCGCACCTCGCCGGTGTTCAGCACCGCCGTGCAGTTGATGATGGCGTCTACCGGCGCGCGGCCCTTCGGCTCGCCGCCACCGAGGTGGATGACAGGTTCGCCCTTCTCCCTGAGCAATGCCGCAGTCTCGTTCAGCTTCAGGGTGGGCGACTCGACGATCGATCGTGCTAGTTGACTGATGCTCACCGGCGCTCCTCGAATTGTCAGTCTCTAATACCCGTTCCGGCCCGGCGCTCGCCTACACTCCCGCCGCGTGCGGCGCGTATGTATACTTCTGGCGCTCGGCCTGCGATGGGGTATTTGTATAAGTATAAATGAAGTGCCAGTCCCGCGCGCAAGTGGGTCTCTTTTTTGAGCCGGCCGCGGGCCGGGCCGCGTATGATGGATGGTCCACATGCCTTCCGAACGCGTCCGGATCGAACTGAAACCGTTGGGCGAAACGCTTGAAGCCGGCCGTGGCGTGCCGCTGCGGGACCTCCTGTTCGCTCACGGGGTCGAATTTCCCTGCGGCGGGCGGGGGCGGTGCAAACGCTGCCGCGTCCGGCTCCTGGAAGGCTCGCTGACCGTCACGGATGCCGACCGCCGGCTCCTGGCGCCCGCGGAGCTGGCCGCCGGCTGGCGCCTGGCCTGCCATGCCCGCGCCGAAGGCCCCCTGACCCTCGAAATCGGCCAGATGCAGGCGCCCATTCTGGGTGACGACTCCCCCTTCGAGTTTCAGCCGCGCGCGGGCCTCGGCGTTGCCGTGGACCTGGGCACTACCACCCTGGTGGTCCAACTGCTCGACCTCTCCCGCGCCCGCGTGCTGGCGGTCAGGGCGGCGCTTAACCCGCAAGCCGCCCACGGCGCCGACCTCATGAGCCGGGTCCAGTACGGCCTTGCCCCCGAGGGCGCCCGAACGCTCCGGGAGGGCATCCGCCAGCGCATTGGCGCGCTAATCGCCGAGGTGGTCGCGGCGGCCGGGGTGCCGCCCGAGGCCATCGGCGGGATCGCCATCGTCGGCAACGCCGTCATGCACCACCTCTTCTGCGGGATTGACGTCGAGCCGCTGTCGCGCGCCCCCTTTGAACCGCTGTGGAACGGCTTGGAGCGCTTCAGCGCCGCGGAGCTTGGCTGGACGGCCGTGCCCCGGGCCGGCGTCGCCTTCCTGCCATGCCTGGGCGGGTTCGTCGGCAGCGACGCGCTGGCCGGCCTGCTGGCGGTGAGAATGGGCGCCAGCGCCCCCTTGGTTGGACTGATCGATCTGGGCACGAACGCGGAGATCCTGCTGGGCGACCGCCAGCGGATCGTCTGCGCTTCGGCGGCGGCAGGCCCGGCCTTCGAGGGCGGCCGGATCTCAACCGGCATGCGCGCCGCCACCGGCGCCATCTCCGAGGTGTCCCTGATCGACGGACGGCTGCGCTGCCGCGTCCTGGGCGACGTCCCCCCCCGCGGCATCTGCGGCAGCGGCCTGGTGGACGCGGCCGCCGCCGCGCTTGACCTCGGCCTCCTGGGCGCGAGCGGCCGGCTCGCCGATGGCGTGCTGGAGCTCTGCCCGCCGGTCAGGCTCACGCAAGCCGACATCCGCGAGCTTCAGCTCGCCAAGGGCGCCGTGGCCGCAGGCGTGCGCATCCTGCTGAAGCGGCTGGGAGCCTCAGCCGGAGACGTTCAGCGCGTGTACCTGGCCGGCGCCTTCGGCAACTACGTGAACCTGGAGAGCGCCCGGCGCATCGGCTTGATCGCATTCCCGGAGGACAAGGTCACGCAAGCCGGCAACACCGCGCTCCTCGGCGCCAAGCTGGCGCTCTTCGCCGACGATCTCGCTTACGACGACCTGCGGCGCCGCGTCGAGCACATCTCACTGGCTTCCGACCCCGGGTTCCAGGAAATCTACGCCGAGCAGATGAGGTTTCCGGAGTAGACCTTCCCTTCAGCGCCGCTGGGCGCACAGCCCGGAGCCGGACACGCACGAGACCAGAAGCTGTCTGCCCAGAGCGTGCAAGGCGCGCTCGATGCGCGGCAGCTTGGACGGGTGATAGGGATCGAGCAGGCGCCGCACCTCCTTCTCATCGCAGCGGAGCCGGGCGGCCAGGGCCGTGTTCGTGAGGCCCGATTCGCGGATCGCGATGTGCAGCGCGGCCTTGGTCGCGGTCTCGATCGGAAGCACGACACTGCGCTGTCCGGGGTCGGCGCGCGAGGGTAGCGGGATGTCCTCCCGCAGCCGGATCCGAGCCGCAACAGCCTCCTCGAGGGCATCGGTGGCATTGGCGAGGGATTCCGCCACCGAGTCCCCCTGCGTGATGGCTTCCGGGACATCGGGGAAGGTTACGACGTAGCCCCCGTCGCGCCGGTCGGGCGTCAAGCGAACGGGGTAAGTGAACCGACGTACCGTGCTGCGGCTCATACCAGCTCCGAGTGTGAGAGGCCGAGTTGTCTGAGGATAGCGCCGAGGGTGCCCGATTTCAGCTCCTTCTTGAGATCCGGAATAGTCGCCCTCCGTTCACCGAAGTGCAGCGTGCCGTGGCTTCCTTTGCCGCGTTCCGGACGGAATGACACCGCGATGGACCGTCGATCGTCAAGCCGCTTCACCTTTCGCACCAATTCCTCGCCTCTCACCGGCCACCCTTAACGGTAGTGCGGAGGAGCAGGCCGCTGTCTCCAGTGTCGGACAAATATGTCCGGGGCGCAAGCAGGAGATGAGCTTCCCGGGAGAAGACCGGCTTTCCGCCGGCTGACGGTCGTCCGGCTAGGCCTGCGGGGGCCGGCGCTTGTGCCAGTCCGTCCGCGCCTGGAATTCGCGGCCGAGCGCGAGGAGAAGGTTCTCCGATTGCGACC
>JBEKLW010000217.1:0-5326 GCA_050008815.1 Bryobacteraceae bacterium | reverse complement strand
AGCCGTGAATCGTCCGTGACCCCCGCGATGGACCGCTTCATGGTCTCAAACTGGCCCGTCTCCACCGCGATGTCGTAAACGAAAATCGCCGCCACCACGAGCCACGTGATGCGGAACCAGCCGAACACCAGTCCGCTCGAGACTGCCCCCACGATCATTTGCGGGGGCATGCGGAAGATCAGCCACGCCATAACCACCGCGGCGGCACACCCGTATAGGGCGGCCTTCCAGGCGGCGCTCCGCCAGACCGCCAAGAAGAAGAACAGGGTCAGCGCCGGGACGGCCGCCGACAGCGTGGAAAGCGCCGCGTTTCCGAGGGGGTCGTAATGCTGCAGCCAGGGCATCGCCGAACTGAGTAGGCTAGCACGCGGCAGGCACAGGCGTGCCGGCGGCATCGCAGGAGGCCTGCGCGGTACGCGCAACTCGCACCAGGCTCCGCGAGCGTCGGTCGGTCGGTGCAGCAATGCAGGACTTCAGTCCTTATGGACCTGTGTCACCACCTTCTTGAGGTTCAGCGGGACATCGTTGCCAGCCAGCGTAAACGTGCCGTTCAACTCCGAACCCTCCTTGTTGATCTCGGCTACGTATCGCGCGGCGAGGGGCTTCACCAAAAACGTCAACGCAGATTCCCTTTGCTCGATGTTGCTCACAGGAACCTCTGCGCCGCCGTCGTCCACGCTAATCAGGACGGCCCAGGCTCCGTTCTGATCGTTTGAAATCTTCAATACCATTCTGTACGCCCGCTCCAGGTTGAGCGTGCCTTCCCAACTCCCAAGGAATTCCTTCGCAACCTTCGGGCTCATCTTCACAACCTCAACCCGTGGTTCTCCGGTGCGAGTGAATCTGAACCGGGCTCTTATGGATCCTTCCGTGTAGTCACCCTCTATTACCTGGCCGTCCGCAGAGAGAGTACCTGTGTAAGTCGGATCGCCGGGCATACCTTTGACGCGAAACGAGCACTTCCCATTCGTATAGGTAATCGCCTCGAGCGGTATCCCCGAGGAATTCTGCGTTGGGAAGGATAGTGAACCTATCCAATTCCCCGCCACCCTGTCCAGATCAACCTCGTGGGTGACGGGAGCGTAGCCGGGAATCTGGATGCTGCCGGTCCAGTGTCCCCGAAGCCCGTCCTGCGCATAAACCGATAGAGCGCCAGCCATCAACACAATTCCGAGCCCCATCTCACGCATTGTAGTATTCACTCCCGAAACTCCCTATTTGATACCGTGCCAGTACCTCAGATTGCAGCATCATGGCGTTTGTGCGCAACTCGCACCGCCAGGTCACCGGATCATAGTCGACGATCCTTACCCACTCGGTGAAGCGCTTCCACCACGGCGTTGTCACTGCTTGTCGCCCTTCACTTGCCCGCGGAGTCGGCACACCGGAAACTGACCCGCTACCGAAGGCCTGCGCCCGCCTACCGCGCGCTGGGCTGGCGGGTGAGCGGTTTCCGCAGGGCGCCGGCGGGCGGCGCCGGCTCGGAAGCCTGGGCCGCCTCGGCGACTGGCTCGGGTACCACCCGCTTGGGACGCGCATTGAGCCGGGCCGCAATCAGCTCTTGCTTGATTCTGTGGAACTTAGCCGTACCGGGCGCGGCCCCCTTGGCTTGCACTTCCTCGTCCGTGACCTCTTGGGCCGCTGGCAGGTACTTCTGCAGGTAGTTCCGGACGCGGTCCTGCACCAACCGCAGCGGCGACCGGGTCAGCAGGAACAACACTTCCTCGCCGGCTGCCCGGTACAGCGCCTCATAGACCTGTGACGGCCGGCTGAGCTTCGCCGACTTGAGCACCCGCTCCAGCTTCTTGCTCCGCGGCTCCAGCTTGCGCCAGGCGTTGACCTCCGACTGCCGCATGGCCGTGGCCTTGATCAGGCCCGCCCGCTCCTTGGGCGTCAGCTTCTCGGTGACCGCGTACATGAACAGGCCGAAGTTGTCCAGCGGGAGACGCACGCCGAAGGGAATGAGCTGCATGGCTTTGTGGAGCTTCACCAGGCCGTGCACGTTTACCTTCGCGCCGGTCAGGGCGGGCGAGAACAGGTAGAGCAGCTTCTCCTCCTCCAGCGTGCGGAAGATGTCGGCCGCGGTGGGCTCATCGGCGATGCGCCTCAACTCCTCCGCCCGCTTGCGCGCGGGGATGCGCTCCTCGAGGCGCTCGGCGCGGACGTTGGCGTACTGCAGGCGCGTCTTCTCCTCGACCGTGAACCCCAGGCGCACGCGCAGCCGGATCAGCCGCAGGATTCTGAGCGGGTCGTCGTAGAGCCCGTAGTTGTACGTCGCGCGCAGCTCCTTGTGCTCCAGATCGCCCAGGCCGTTGGTGGGGTCGATGAGCAGGCCGCGCGAAGCCCGGTTGAGCGACAGGGCGACCGCATTTACCGTGAAGTCGCGGCCGCGCAGGTCCTCGTGGATCGTGGCCGGGGTCACGGCCGGCCGGGCGCCGTGCTTCGAAGCGGTCTCGCGCCGCGCCATCGAAATCGCGGCGGTTACCCCTCCGGGGAACAGCAGCTCGGCCGACTTGCGGTGCTCGTCGGCCTCCAATACCCGCGCGCCGGTCTTCTTGGCCACGGCCTTGGCGATCTTCAGCGCCGCGCCGCTCTCGATCGTGAAATCCAGATCGCGGATCGGGAAGCCGCCCAGCATGTCCCGCATGGCGCCGCCCGTGAGAAAAACGCTGGCGTTGGCCTCGGCCGCAGCCGCCTGGACCTCGCTCACCACCCGGTTTTGCTCCGTGCCGAGGTGGCTCTCCAACATGAACATGTAGTCGCTCATACGATGCCTACCGCCGCCTGTCGCTTACCGCCTGCCGGCCCGGGCCCAAACCATGGCCCGCCAGCGACAGGCGTAGTCCACTCACGCACGCGGGTGGTGCCGGTCCACGGTCTCGCGGAGCCGGGAGCGCATCACATGCGTGTAGATCTGCGTGGTCGAGATATCGGAATGGCCCAGCATGGTCTGGAGGCTGCGCAAGTCGGCGCCGCCCTCCAGCAGATGCGTGGCGAAGCTGTGCCGGAGCACGTGCGGCGTCACGCGGCGGAGCACCCCCGCCCGGATGCCATATTTCCGCAGCAGCTTCCAGAACCCCTGCCGTGTCATGCGGTTGCCGCGGGCAGTCACAAACAGATAGCGGCTGGCGCGGCGCTTGAGCAGCGCCGTCCGTCCGCTGCGCACGTACTCGCCCACCGCCGCCAGCGCCGATCGCCCGACCGGTACCAGCCGCTGCTTGTCCCCCTTGCCGATAACCCGAACCACCCCCAATTCCTCGCTAAAGTCCGATAATTGCACCTCACAGAGTTCGCTCGCTCTCAGGCCGCTGGCGTAAAGCAGCTCTAGCATGGCGCGGTCCCGCAGGCCGGCGGGAGCCTTCGCGTCGGGCGCTGCCAGCAGGCGGTCTACTTCCATATGACTCAGGAACTTAGGGAGATTCATCCATTGCCGCGGAAGATTCAGGAAAGCCGTCGGGTCGCGCGTGAGTTTGCCCTCCCGGAGCAGAAACGCGGCGAAATTGCGCAGCGTGGTGAGGTGGCGGGCCACCGAGCGGCTTTGCAGTCCCTGCCGGTAGAGCGAATCCAGGTAGGCGGCCAGCGCCTCCGGCCCGGGAAACTCCCCCGGCGTCGAGGCGTCGAAGGCCCTGGAAAACCCGGCCAGATCGCGGCCATAGGCCTCCAAAGTATTGACCGACAGCCCCTTTTCAACCCGGCAGTAGTCCAAAAACGCCTGAATCTCCGCCGAGATCGAAGCCACGCCAAGCACTTGTGCCAATGATACAATAAACGCGGAACTGTTTGAAAGAGAACGGTGCACCGCCCGCAGGAACCCCGCGGCGCCGTTCCCCCGGAAGCCTGTGGCAGGCTCGACCAGCAAGAAGATCGTCATCAGGCGCTTCGATCGGGAGCCGGTTTACGGGTTTGTCAGCCCCCAGACCTACCTCACCGACGCTGGGGTCGAGGCGCTGACGACCTCGGGCAGCGCGCTGCTGATTCCCTACGACGAGGTCAAAGCCCTGTATTTTGTTAGAGATTTCGACACCGGCGACCCGCCCAGCCAGGGCCGCCTCTTCCTGAATCGCCCCAAGACCAGCGGCGTGTGGATCCGGATGAGATTCCGCGACGGGGAGATCATGGACGGCCTGCTGCCGAACAACCTGCTGCAACTGGAACCGCACGGCTTCACGTTTGTCCCCCCAAACCCTACCTCCAACAATCAGAAGGTGTTCGTGCCCCGTTCGGCGCTGGCGGAGTTGCAGGTTGTCGGGGTGGTGGGCAGTCCGTTCAGGGTGCGGAAGCCCAAGCCCAAGCCCCGGGAACAGATCGGGCTGTTCGAATAGGCTAGCGCTTCCCGGGCGCGGCGCCCAGGCTCCAGTGGGCCAGGTCCACCCAGCGGTTCTGCACCGTATTCTGAACGAAGGCAAGCGATTCCGCCCGGAATGATCGCGCGCCTTTGAACTCCGCCCACCGCCGCGCAGCTTCCTCGGAAAGTCCGGGGACCTGCCCGCAGTCGAGGTCTTGCGCCACGGTGATGTGCGGGTGGTAGGCGAACGGCTCCTGGAACTCGAGCGGACCGGCGTTCAGCGCAGCGTGGATGCGAAGCAGCGCGGCGTGGCCCGCGCCGATCCCGATGTAGATAACTGAGGTGTTCTGGAAGACCTCGATGGCGCGGGCCTCGATCCGGAAGCCGGGAAACTCGGCCACCCGCGCGGTCAGCTCCTCAATGGCGGCCGAGGCGGGGGCGAGCAGCGGCCGGGGCGGCAGAATGGTAACGTGCGCGCGCGTGGCGCAGTTTGGCACCAGCTCTCGCCGCATCTGGTCCAGGAAGGCGCCCAAGGGCTCGGGCACATAGGTTACGAGCGCGAAGCAGTTGACCGGCTCCAGCCCGTCATCGCGTGAAAACATCAGTTCCCATCCTAGCGATTTGCGTGCGCCTTCGAAACAGCCCGTGGGCGGAAAAGCGGGCTAAACAGTTCCAGGACTTCCGTTTTCCGGAGCGCATTCGGGGGGCTGGGCAGCCACCTCCGCGGAGGGCTTGGGTTCGGCAACCAGCCACTCGGCCGCCTCGAAGCCGACGTACTTGTAGATCCACAAATGACCGTCCTCGTCCTCCAGAAGATCGCCGACGCGCAGCGGCTGCTCCGACCCGCGCAGCGCCGACCAGGCGGCGTAGACGCTGGGGGCCTCGACGCGGCCCTCCTCCAGGTAGTCTCTGGGCCGGACCTGGCTGGCGCCGGTGGCGTGCGGCGCCCATCGAAGCTGCTGAAAGGGAGCCTCTCGGAGCCGGGGGATCCGGAAGGACGGCATCACGGACATTGTACGGCGAAGCGGCCGAAGCCTGCAC
>JBEKLW010000216.1:0-5393 GCA_050008815.1 Bryobacteraceae bacterium | reverse complement strand
AAGCGCGAAAAGTGGTGTCTGGCCCCGGTTTTTGTGAGGGCGACGGCGCCGCCGTGCTGGGCGGGCCCGAGCGAGAGCTGGTCGAGGCCGCTGGTAAACTGAGGGCATCCTATGGCGGCTACCCGACGTCTGGTGCTGTTGCTCGCGCCGGCGCTGATGCTCGCCGCGGCCGGCGAGCAGGCCCGGCGTCCGAGCCCCACCCGGATCGAAATGGTCGAGGTCAAGATCCGCCGAGTTCCAGAGGACGGCACGGTCTCGGTCGAAGGGCGCCTGCGAAACAGCGGCGAGCGGCCCATCCGCGGGTTGCACGTGGTGTTCCGCGTGTTAGCTCCCGGCGGCGAGGAGGTCGCGCGGCAGCGAGGCAACGTGGAAGAGGACCCGTTCGAGTCCGGGCAAGAGTACGAGTTTCACTGGCAGATGAAGGACCCGGTCCGCGGGGTCGAGGTGCGCGTAGTGGCGCGGGACACTGCAGGGCACGAGGTAGAGGTCCAGAAGGCCGGGCCGTACACGATCGAGTAGCCCGGCAGATCAGCGCCGCCGGCGCTTCCACTCGAAGAGCACGATCCCGGCGGCGACCGATACGTTGAGCGAGGAGATCTTGCCGGCCAGCGGAATCCGCACCAGGAAATCGCAGTGGCGGCCTACGTTGGCGTGCAGGCCGTGGCCCTCGCCGCCCAGCACGAGCGCGGTCGGCAGGGTGTAGCCGATGCGGTCGTAGTCCTGGGCGCCGCGCTGGTCCAGCCCGTAGATCCAGAAGCCGAGCGCCTTGAGCCGCTCGAGGGTGCGGCTGATATTGCCGACGCGCGCCACCGGCAGGTGCTCGAGCGCCCCCGCCGCCGCCTTGGCCACGGCCGGGGTGAGTCCGGCCGCGCGCCGGCCGGGGATCACGACCGCGTCGGCTCCGGCCGCGTGCGCGGAGCGGATGATGGCGCCGAGGTTGTGCGGGTCCTCGACGCCGTCCAGGAGCACCAGCAACTGCGCGCCCGGCAGCAGGCCGTCCAGCTCGGCGGGCTCCCGCGCGGCGCCCAAGGCGACCACGCCCTGGTGGACCGAGGAGCCGGCCACGCGGTCCAAAGCCTCGCGGGGCTCGAAGCGCAGCGGGATGGAAAGCTCGCGGCACAGGTCGATGATCTCCTGCAGACGGGCGCTGGAGGCTCCGCTAGCCACCAGCACGCGGTCCAGCGGCGCGCGCGCGCGGAGCGCCTCGAGCACGGGATGGACTCCGGCGCGCACGGGCATGGCTACCTCCCCGGCCAGGTTACCAGCAACTGGGCCAGGATGATCTTGCCGATGGTGCAGACGGGAAAGATCCGTGAGTAGGCGTTCTGCGGCACGTCGGAGTTGGCCGCATGGGTCGCGTAGTGGAGGCTGGCCGGCTCGGTATGGATGGCGCAGGTCAGGCCCATCAGCGAATCGAAGGGGATCTTGAGGAGCTTGTGGCCGGCGAAGAGCGCCGCCCAGACGACCGCCAGGGTGATGGCCGCGCCCGCCAGCAGCATGGGAAGGCCGCTGGTTCGGATGGTCTCGACGAAGCCCAGGCCGGCGCGCGTGCCCACACCCGCCTGGAACAGAACCAGGCCGATCTGGCGCAGGGTGAGGTTCGCGCTCATCGGCATGATCCAGGTAATGGGCCCGGTGCGCACCAGCCTTCCGAGCACCAGCGCCACCAGCAGCGGGCCGCCGGCCAGGCCGAGGCGCACCGTCGCGCCCGGCAGCGAGACCGGAATCATCCCCACGATGACGCCCAGCGCCATGCCCAGGGCGGCCGAGCCGTAGTCGGCCTCGGCCGTTCCGCGGATCGAGTCGCCGAAGAAAGAGGAAATGGCCTGGAAGTTGGCGCGGTCGGTGAGCACGCGCGCCAGGTCGCCGTATTCCAGGCGCATGTCGGGCGTGGGTACCAGCTCGACGTCACCGCGGCGGACGCGGGTGATGACGGCCGAGAGCCGGTTGTAGAGGTCGATCTCGCCGACGCGCTTGCCGACCAGCTCGCGGTTGGAGACGAACACGCGGCGGTAGTCCATCTGGTTGCGGTCGAGCTCGATGCGCGCCTCGGTGGCTTCGCCGAAGATTTGCTCGGCCCGCTCGAGGGCTTCGGCGTCGCCGACCGCGACGACGATATCGCCCGGCGCGAGTCTGGTTTCCGGCGTGACCAGGGTGGTTTGGCCGGCGTGCTGCACGCGGCTGACCACGAAGCCCAGCGCCGGGTGCAGCCGCACGATGTCGGAGATGGTCCGGCCGGCGATCCCGGGGTTGCGCACCACGTAGTCGCGCGCCAGGATCTCGCCGCCGTACTCGGGCGGAGGCATGTGCACCCGCCACAGCTTTCGCGCCAGGTGGATGCTCAGCATCACCCCGACGACGCCGCAGGGATAGGCGATGCCGAAGCCGATGACTGGCAGGTCGGTGAGGCGCGCGGCGGCGGCGGGACCGAGCTGCCGGGAGGCGGCCGATTGCCGCAACACTTCCTGCGCGGCGGCCAGGGAGGGCGCGTTGGTCAGCCCGCCGGAGAACAGGCCGGCGATCGCCGGGCCGGGCATCGCCAGCGCCCAGGCCAGCGCCACGGCAACCACGCCGCCGAATGCCAGCACCAAGATGGCGAAGAGGTTCTCACGGTAGCCGGCCCGGCCGAACGGGTTGACGAAGCCGGGCCCGGACTGCAGGCCGATGGTGTAGATGAAGATGATCAGTCCGAGGACCGAGACGATGTTTGGCAGGGCGAACTCCGGCCCAAGCGAGCCCACCGCCAGGCCCGCGAAGAGCACGCCCGCCACTCCCAGCCGAAATCCAAAGACGCTGATGCGGCCCAGAGAGTAACCGAGACCGACGACCACGAACAACGTCAGGATGGGAAGCTCGGCGAGGAGCGAGGCGATCGAGTGCATCATCGGGAGCGCGGGCGCCAGCGGCTGAAAACACCATTCTGACAGAACGGCGAGGGTCGCGGCGGGTAAGCTCGGCATTCGTGGGGCGGAGCGCCGGCTCCGTGGCGGCAGGCCAAGCCGGCCTCTGGCGGGACGTGGCCGTCCCGCGCAGGCAAGACTGCCCGCCCCACGCTAGGCTTTCGTTGGAGAAGAGGCGAACTGCGGTGCAGCCGGCGCGCGCAGGTTGTCGACTGCGCACGTGAGAGGGCCGGCGCGACGCCCCGCCCGCTATTGCTCTTGAGCCGGGCCCGTCGAGGAGTAGCGCGCCGGGACGATCGAGAAGTACTCGACGAGACGATGGGCGGGCTTGGCCGGCGCCTCCTTGGCGGTGATCAAGCCCGCCAGCTTGGTGAAGCACTTTCCCAGATCCGAGTTTCGAAGGACCGGCTTGGCGTCGGAAAGCGCCTGGTGAACGCCGCGGTAGTCGTTGGGGATCTCGATGGTCACCGGCAAGCCGAGCGCCTTTTCCACCTCGGCGCCCGAGACCAGGGCGCGCTTCTGCGCCCGGTTCAACAGCACCGTGATGCGGCTCTCCAGCTCCAGGCTGCGAAGGTATTCGAGCTTCTGCCGGGCCAGATGGAGCGCCGGGAGCTCGGGTGTGCAGACGAGGTAAATGCGCTTGCACTCCTGCATCAGCTCGACCGAGAAGCGCTCCATCAGGCCGGAGAGGTCCACGCAGATGAAGTCGTAATTGCGCCGCGCGAAATCGATCAGGTATCGCATGGCGGGGGGCTCGATGCGGAAGCCGAGGCGTATGGGGCCGGAGGGGAGGACGTCGAGGTTGCCGCACTTGGTCACCAGCTTTGTCCAGAGCTGCTCGTCCAGGTGCGCGGCGTGCTCGGCCGCGTCCACCACCGAGTACTCCGCTGTGATGTGGAGCAGGAAGCCGATGATGCCGCAGTTGAGGTCGAAATCGATCAGCAGAACGCGGTTGGCCCCGTCGGCGGCGAGGGCCACGGCTGTGTTCAGCGCCACGGTCGAGCACCCGACGCCGGGCTTGGCCGGCAGGAAGGCGATGAGCTCATCGGTTTCACGGACCACCGTGGGCGCGTGTTCCAGGGCCGCCGTCGCGCGGTCCAGGACAGCGCCGAGCTCGTCCGGCGGACAGGGCACGGCGAGGAACTCACGGATGCCCGCGCGCATGAGCTCGAGCAGGGTTCCAGGGTCGCGCTGGCGGTCAAACGCCAGGACCTGCGCTCCGGGCGCGTGCTCGGCGACCAGAGCGGCCATCTGCAGCGCCTCCTTCAGCGGACTGACGTCCACGAAGAACAACTGGGGCGCGTGCGCACGAAGGATGCGGAGCAACTCGTGCTCATCCGGGTAGCGTGACAGAACGCGGACCACGCCGGCGCGGCCGGTTTCTTCCAGCGCCAGGCGCAACTGGTCGGCGGCGGCGGGGTCCGGAGTGGCAACAATGGCTCGCAGCATGGGTGTTTCTTCCTAGAACTCGGCTGGCTGCGGGCGGCCGCCCATCGGGTACTCACCTGAGGCGGGCAGAGCGATTCCCCTGTGGCACAGGTTGACGCGGACGATGGTTTTACATAGGATGGCGGTGTCCCCCACTGGGTGATGAGCCAGCCGAAGATCAAACCGGAGCCGCAGGCGGAGATTCCCGAAAAGCTCTACTTCCGCATCGGGGAGGTGAGCCGGCTGGTCGGTGTGCCGCCCTACGTGCTGCGGTACTGGGAGAGCGAATTTCCCGGGCTGGCGCCCAAGAAATCGGGCACGGGCCACCGGTTCTACCGGCGCAAAGACGTCGAGCTGCTGCTCCAGATCAAGCAGTTGCTCTATGAGAAGAGGTTCACGATCGAGGGTGCGCGGCGGCACCTGGAGGTTCAGCCCAAGCGCCGGCGGCGCGAGCGCTTGGCCAAGCCCGGCCAGCCGGACCTGTTCTCGCCGAGCCCCCAGAGCCTGCGGTCGATCCGCGAGGAGCTGGCTTCCATCCTCGGGCTGCTCAAGTAAGGCGCGCCAGGTGCGCCAGCAACTTGGCATGAGCCTCCCCGACGGCTTGCGCGCGCCAAATGTCCTCGATGATGGCCGCCAGCAGGTCGACGCGCTCGAGCGGCTCGCCGCCGGCCTCGCGGCAGAGGCCGGCCGCCCGGGCGAGCTCGGCCTCGATCGCCGCGGCATCGTGGTCGCGCAGCACGGCCAGAATCCTGGCCGCGAGTCGGGCCGCCTCTTGCTCCGGATTATGCTTGGGGGCCATCTATGTTGCTTATCGGCCCGGCGGGGGCAAGTTGGGTGTTCGTTCCGGGGATTCTGATCCGGATTCCTCACCGGCAGCCTGCGGCGGCCCTAGCCCGATCTTCTCACACGCCTTCGGCTGCGGCTTGCGGGAGGCCGGCATCTTCTCAAGTTGCGCTCGGCCGGCGTCCTCACAAAAACCGGGTACAGACAGCCACTTTTCGCTTGCGCGAGTTCGTTGTCTTCAGCGAACTTGGAGCGCGAAAAGTGGTGTCTGGCCCCGGTTTT
>JBEKLW010000215.1:0-5401 GCA_050008815.1 Bryobacteraceae bacterium | reverse complement strand
GCCAAACAAACTCACTACCATCCGCGTGGCGGCCGGCACATACCAGCCATTGAGCCCCGCACGCCGCACCCACTTATAGCCGCGCGATTGCAGCAACCGATGCAGCCGCGTGTTGAACGCCAAATCCTCGATCAGGATCAGTCGCGGCCGCCAGCGCGAGAGCGTCAAGCCACTCAAGACCTCGATCTCGTGGCTTTCCACGTCGATCGACAGTAGGTCGATCGGGACCGGCGCATTCGCCTCGGTGAGGATGTCGTCGAGCGTGCGCGCCGGCACTTCTATGATTTCCTCCTTGCGCATGCCGGCGACAAAAAAATTCAGATTGAGCGAGGACTGAATCCCGGCGAGCTGGAACGGCAACATTTTGCCGGCATTCTGCGGCGAAGAGCAGGCGCAGGCGAACACCGCGGCGCGCCGTCGCTCCTTGAGCTTCTGCGCGCGCCCGGCGTCGTCGGGGGCTTCGAGCGCCTCCAGGTAGGCCTTGAGCGGCACCTTGGCGTCCACCACCACGCACTTGCCGTTGGGCAGGTAGACCGTCATGTCGGGCCGCAGCGGGCCGTCCTCGGTGGCCAGGTACTCCTGCTGCGTGAAGTCAAAATGCTCGGCCATGCCCGAGAGCTCGACCACGCGCTGCAACTGCAGCTCGCCCCAGCGGCCGCGCGCCTTGGGCTGGCGCAGCGCCTGCACGAGGTTTACGGTCTCGGATTGCAGGCGCACCTGGGCCTCCGACATGAGCTTGACCTGCTCGCTCAGCCCGGCGTAGGCCCCGGCGCGCGTCTTCTCCAGCTCCTGAATCTGCCGGTCCACCTTCTCGAGCGACTCGCCGATGGGCTTGACGAGATGCTGGATGGCCTGCTCGCGGCTTTCGAGCTCGCTCTTCGCCGTTTGCTGGTGCTTCTCGAGCGTCTCCTTGGCCAGCGCCAGGAAGGCCTGGTTGTTGCTCCTCAGCGCGTCGGCGGCTAGCGCGCTGAATGCGTCCGCCAGGCGTTGCCGCGCGTCTTCGAACGCCGCGAGCTTCTCCTGCGCGGACCTGCGCTCCTGCTCGAGCGCGCCACTGAGCTCGGCCTCGCGGGCGCGCAGACGCTCGGCCAGTACGGCGCGGTCCGAGCGGGCCCACAGCCAGACGGCCGCCGCCCCCACGAGGATGCCCAACAGGAGCCCGATTAGCGCTTCCATGGTGACCAACGATTCTACATCTCACAGCGCCCCAGCGACAGCGGCCCGAATCGGAGGCGGGGGGGGAAACCCGGACGAAACCCGCGTTGTTCCCGCAGTCGGCAGCCGGGTGCTACTGCACTCTTCCGGGATAGCAGCAGTAAGGGTCTTCGTAAAGCTTGCCCGTGCTGAAGTAGCACATGCCGCGGCACCCGGCGCGGCAGCATGGTCCCTTATCGCAGCGCGCGCACGCGCCGGTGAGCATGCCGGGCTCGAACTGGCGGTTGTAAGCGAAGGCGTCCGGCTTGTTCCAGATCTGTGACAGGCTCTCCTGGCGGAGGTTGCCCTCGATGAACACGTCGGAGTAGAGCGACTCGCAGCCTTTGACGTTGCCCACACTGTCGATGCCCACCACCCGCAGCCCCGCCTGGCAGCCCTGCCACAGCGCGATGACGCCCACCGGCGTGCGGATGCAGGGTTCATTGGCGTCGTAGTAGCCGATATCGTCGCCGGCGTAGACGCGCATCTTCCGCTCGCACAGCTTGTCGATGATGAACGCCGTTATCCGGGGCAATTCCTCCGGAGGCAGCAGCAGCGGCGTCCCGTCCGCCAGGTTTCCCATGGCCGTGGCGATCTGGAGCTGCCAGAGCTCCACCCCATAGCTCACCAGCAACTGGTACATCGCCTCCAGGTCGCCGACGTTGAAGCTCAATAGGCTGGTCACCGCTCCCGTGGAGATGCCCTCCTGCTTGAGCCGCTCGAATGCTTCCAGCGTCTTGCGGAACGAGGACGGCACGCGGCGGATGCGATTGTGGTTCTCCTCCATGCCGTCGAGGCTGATGCCGACGTTGGCGAGGCAAGCTTGGCGGATCTGCTCGATCTGCCGGTCGCCCATCAGAAAGCCGTTGGTGATGATGTTGACCGCAACGCCGGCGTCGGCCATGCGCCGGGCGACCTGCTCCCAGCCCGGATACAGGAACACCTCACCGCCGATGAACGTCACCTGCTGGCAGCCGAGCGCGGCGAGATCGTCGCCGACGCGGAAACACTCCTCGAGGCTAAGTTCGTCCGCCCTCGCTTTCCCGGCGCGCGACCCACAGTGCAGGCAACGCATGTTGCACTTCAGCGTGAGCTCCCAGACGCAGCGAACCGGGACGTAGGGGCCCTCGATCCCCATGCCGGCTCACTTCTTGGGCGCGCTGGGAGGCGGAATGCCGTACTTCGTCATGTGCGGTACCACGATGCCATACTTCGGGCCTATCGATTTGACATCGAAATAGTCGCAGGGCCTATTGCCTGCGCTCTGCATCTGCTTCTTCTGGGCGTCCGTGAAGTAGATGCGCACCCGGTCGGGCTTCTCGGGGATTTCGACGGCGTACAGGGTGTGGATGTCGGGACGCTTCTCGCCGGAAGTAAGCATGCCGTACTTTGTGCCGATTGCCTCCACCACCGGAGGGTTCAACTTCAGCACCCTGACGATGACATCGAGCTGCGCCTTGTTTAGTTCTAGAAACACTCTGGACGGACTGCATTGAGCCATCGCTGCCTCCTCGTTCTCTAACGGACCGGGTGGCCGGCGATCCTGCATCCTGCCATCCAGGCTCGTGCGAGCGATTATAGCGCATTGCGGGGGTAACTCAACCGAAAACAGCATGAAAGAGAGCCATTTGTGCTAAACCTGGTCTGGAAGCTGTGGAAAGTTGGCGCTTCCGTGGGCTAACTGGTTGACCACGCGTTCAGAAAGCGTCGTTTTTGACGCCTTTGTCGCAGCTTCCAGTCCCCGGATTTCTTTACGCGGGCGGTTCAGGGCTGGATGCGAGCTGCGTCAGGTCGGGAACGTCCTTCAGCTCGACCTTGAGACCCGCGGCGCGGTAGGCGTCCAGGAGCGCGCCGGCGGCGGGCGGATGGAGCGGTGGGACGCACCGGCTGCCGGGCTCCTGCTCGACCAGGAGCCGGTAGCGATCGCGGACCAGCGTGCTCGCGAAAACGCCTCCGGCGTAGGAGACCCGGGCCGGCTCGCCCGGCTCGAAGAGCTGGCGCCGGACCGCGGAGGCCAGCAGCGCCAGCTCCGCGGCCGCCTTCAGCAGCAGGCCGCGCGCGACCTGGTCGCCCTCGTCCGAGGCGCGCTCGATGAGCCGCGCAAACTCCGCGATGCGCGGGCGCGAAAACTCCCTGGTGTAGAAGCGGTGGAGAAGCTCGTTGGCCGTCTTGGCGCCGCCGGCCTCCAGGAAAGCCTGCCGCAGTTTGGTGGCGGGCCCCCAGCCCTCCTCGTGGCGCAGGGCCGCGCGCAAACCCTGCCGCGCCAGGTCGAAGCCGCCGCCCTCGTCGCCGAACAGGAAGCCCCAGCCGCCGGCGCGCGCCGTCTTCCCCGCCCCGTTGCGGCCGAAGGCAATGGAGCCGGTTCCCGCGATCGTGACAATGCCCGGCTCGCCGCCGGTGGCGCCGGTGAGCGCGATGAGCGCGTCGGTGGTCACGCTCAGCCGCTCCGCGCTGAGGATCTCGGCCAGGATTCCCCGCTTGTCCTCCGGCCCGCCGCTGAAGCCCAGGCAGGCCGCCTCGAAGCGCACGCTCTCAGGCTCCAGCCCCGCCGCGCCGCACGCCGCGGCGAGCGCTCCGCTGACCGCAGCAGTGAACTTCTCCCGGCCTTCCGCGGCGCCGACGTGGTTCGACGGCCCGGCGGCGCCGGCGCCCAGCACGCGTCCGCCGGGGTCGCCGATGAGCGCCGTGGTGCTGGATTGCCCGCCATCCACTCCCAGGAAAAGCCGCATGTCACTCCACGCGATACAGCCGCGCGCCGTTGCGCGCGTCCACCTGCGTCCAGCCCCACTCCGCCAAATGCGCCGCTACGTCGGCCGCGATGAAGTCCGAATCCATGATCAGGACGTATTCGACGCCCTGCCACCTCAGCTCCCTGGAGAGCGTTCGCCGCAGCGGCGACGGGGGCGCCACCATCGCGGCTTCGGGCTCGCCGGAGAGCGTGCGCCAGGCCCCGCCGTCCGGCTGGCCGTCCAATCGGAGCCTCACCGCCCACTGGTCGGGAGTCGTGTCGAGAACCACGGCGTCAACCTTGTTGGTACGGCCGAAGTCCAGCTCGACGTAGTCGCCGGCCGAGATCGGCTGCCAGCTTCGCCACCGCGTCATCGGGTCGCCGTCAAAGGCCATTTGCACTTCCCAGGGATTCGGGCGCGCGCGCAGCCGCCACTCCGCCTCGCGCGGCAGTTCCTTGCCGCCCAAGAGCGCGTGGAACTCGCTGATGCTCCAGTAGTCGGTGGAGCCCTTGGCCGTCTGCACCACTCGGACACGCCGCAGCGGCTGGCCCGGGAAGCGGAACGTGAGCCGCCGCTTCGGCTGCCACTCGGTGATGCGCACCGCCCAGAGCATGTCGCAGAGGTTGTGGTTGAGGGAGCCCTCGTAGCTGACCAGCACTTTACGCGAGTGGTAGGCCGTCGGCGGGCCGTCGTAAGCCAGCACCGTGGCCTCGGGCGGGACCTTTTCGTCGAGCATCCGCGCGATCGCGTAGCTCGACATCCGGCGGTCGAGGTAGTGCTCCTCCGGCTCGAGGCGCAGGGCCGCCGCGACCGGTATGCGCTCAATGCGCATCGCGTACTGGCCGCAATAGGTTTCCATCATCCAGGGCCAGCAGGTGAGCGCGTGCAGGGCGATCACGAGTGGCGCCATCGGCTTCCAGTTGGCCAGCGTCATGCCCATCCCGAGCGCCACAAACGGCAAGGCCGGTATGAGAAATCGCGTTCCGATGTTCGAAGGATACGTAAGCAGGAACACCCCGGCCGCCAGCAGCGCCTGGCGGCCCGCGCGGTAGCGTAACGCGAACAGCGCGATCGGAGCGAGCAGGAACGCGGGGCCGATCAGACCCTGCAGCCGGCTCCCGCCCACGGTTACTTCCAGCGGGATCTCGAGCTTGTTCTTGACGCCGCCCCAGTTCTCCAGGATCTCGCGGTAGCTTTGTTCGAAGCCCGCCTGCAGGGCCGGGTTCGGAAACCACCGATTGTAGAACGGCGCCACGGGATTGCCTACGAACAGCCAGTTCTTCACCATCCAGGGCGCGATCATGACCGCGGCGAACAGCCCCACGATCAGCACGGGCTTCACGAAGCCCTGCCGCTTGCGGAAGCTCTTCCAGAGGACGAACAGCACGGCGTAAGGGACCGCAACCCCGGCCGTATACTTGATGGCGTAAGCGAAGCCCGCCAGCAGACCCGCCACGACCAGCAGCCCCGCCTGGCGC
>JBEKLW010000214.1:0-5406 GCA_050008815.1 Bryobacteraceae bacterium | reverse complement strand
CGCCCCTGCGCGAGGCGGTGCGCGGCCTCGACCCGAACCAGCCCATCTATAACGTAAGGACGCTTTCGAGCTTCTACGAGCAGCGCGCCATTTCTACCGTGGTGATGCTCACCGAGATGGTGGCGGCGATGGGGTTGCTCGGATTGACCCTGGCGCTGGTGGGGCTCTACGGCCTGATCGCCTACTCCGTGAGCCGGCGCACGCAGGAGATCGGGATTCGCATGGCCATCGGGGCGAGCACGGCGGACGTGGTGAAGATGGTGCTACGGCAGGGTGTGGCGCTGGTGCTGGGCGGGGTGCTGGCGGGTGGCGCGCTCAGCTTCGTCGTGGCGCGCCTGCTCACGGCCGGCCTGGTCGGCCTGGGCGCGCCGAACCCGATCACTTATGTTGTGGTTCCGGTTGCACTGGTGCTGATTACGATGGCGGCCTGCTACATCCCGGCGCGGCGTGCGTCCCAGATCGATCCCATCCGGGCGTTGCGGTACGAATGAGCGGCGGCAAGGTATAACCCGGTTTTCTCGCACGTTTTCGGCTGCGGCTTGCAGGAGGCCGGCGTCTTCTCAAGCTGCGCTCGGCCGGCGCCGCCGAAGCGCACCGTCAGGCTGACAGATATGGGAAACTGGAGGCAGGTTGAAGGTCAGGGATCTGATACGTCTGCTCGAGGAGGACCGGTGGCGACTGGCGCGAACCCGAGGAAGCCACAGGCAGTTCAAGCACCCCGGCAAGTCCGGCACTATCACGGTGGCTGGGAAAGCAGGCGTTGACGTCCCACCAGGCACGCTGAACGCCGTCCTGAAGCAGGCCGGCCTGAAAAAGTGAGGGACACTGGATGCGTTACATGGTGGTAATCGAGTGCGGAGACAAGAGCTGGGGAGCTCACGTCCCAGACCTCCCCGGTTGCGTTGCCGTGGGCGAGACCAGGGACGAAGTGGTGCAACTTATCCGCGAGGCCATTGACTTCCACATAGAGGGCCTGAGGCAGGATGGTCTCCCCCTGCCCCCGTCAAGCTCCGAAAGTGAGTTCGTCGAAGTCAGCGCAGTCTAATAGGGCGCTGCAGGCGACGGCCAAAACGGGGCCACGTTTGAGCCCATCGCCGAGCCGCCGGCCTGGGCGCGCCGAACCCGATCACTTATGTTGTGGTTCCGGTTGCCTTGGTACTGATTACGATGGCGGCCTGCTACATCCCGGCGCGGCGTGCGTCCCTGATCGATCCCATCCGGGCGTTGCGGTACGAATGAGGGTCGGCAAGGTATCGTGCTGTTCCAGCCAGCAACTTCCCGCAACGGGACTTCCGGCTCGCCTCGGGACTATCTACCAGGGTGAAGGCGTTGAATCTCCGCCGGTGCAGCCCTTGGCTTGGGTCTGGCGCGAGGTGTTCGCCGTCGGGCCACCAGCCTGGAACCCGGCGGCTACTTCTTTTCGTCCGGCCAGATCAGGCCCCGTTGCCGGCCGCCGAACACCGCCTGGATCATCTCGATCTTGCCGTCCGCGTTGTACTTGAAAATGTGGACGTCTGGCAGAGCCTCGGCGAAATTGATGAAGCCGGCCGTAATCCCCAATTCCAGATCCGTGACCGGGAAACGGCGATGCGTGTGCGTCAGCACCAGGTTCTTGGGCATGCAGTCGCCGTCGCGCGTCGCATGCATCCCGCCTTCCCAGCGATGGCAGGGCGTCGCGAAAGGAGGAATCGCGGGAGGGTTCTTCGAGAAGGCATCGAAGTACTGGTTGGCTCCAGCATTCATGTATTCCCGCGTGAGCCGTCTTCCAGCGGGCAAGGGAGTCGTCCAATCCTGGTTTGCGGTCCCGAGCAGGGTTTGGGGGTCATAGAAGCCCTTCATCTCGGCTCGGGTAACGAGGGTTTCAATCTCGCGAACCTTTCCCTGGTCCACCTTCAGGCGCACCACCATGACCGCCAAGGTCCTGGCCCCGTCGATGGTTTCGTCGGTCACCGCCTGGGTCACGGTTCCGCAGCGCTCCGTATCGATGAGGCTGCGTTCGAGATGCACGTGGCCGCCACTCCTGAAGAACCCTTCGCCGGCTTTCATCTCCTGGCCGTTCTCGGTGATGCGCAGGTCCGCTGCCGTAGGCAACGCGGACATGTCATGCGTCTCGACGGCTTTGAAGTAGTTCGCGATCAAGGCCCGCAAGCTGTCGCGCGTACAGCTCTGGGCTTGGGCCGACACGGATGCCGCCGCGAACGCAACCAGAATCGTGAACTGTCTCAACATGGAGTCCTTTCTTTAAGAGAGCCTTTCCACGAAGGACATTGTATCCGCCTCGAGATCGGACTGGAGGCGCCAGCTCTACGGCGTTTCTTGGTCGAAGCCCGGCGCAGAAGCGGATTCTGGCCGCTAACGCGCAACAAATCGGGAACGGCTGCGGTCCGCTGAGGCACGGGGCGAGCGCCACCTGGAGGGATAGCGCCCGTCCCGTAGATGTGCGCGCGGCCTGGGCTGCCGGAGCCGCTCGGGACGGAAGGAATGAGACAAACGGCTCCCATGTAGGCGGTTGGAAGTATAATTGCTGCTGGCCAGGAAGCCAAAAAGGAAACCTCGGATGAATGGACCAACCAGGTTGCTTGCCACCTCGATCATGCTGCTGGCGGCTGTTTGCGGCACCGTGTCGATTGGTCTCTTTGTGCTGGCCCCGGCCGGATCGTTCAGGATTTTCCAGGCGCAATGGCCGGTCGCCGGGGTGCTGTGTTGGGATGCGGTTTTGTCGCTCCTGTTCTTCATCCAACACAGCGGCATGGTGCGGAGAGGGTTCCGCGCCCGGCTCGCCGGCTTCATTCCGGCGTGGTGTTACCCGGCCGTCTATGCGATCGCTTCGGGCATAGCGCTGGCCGCGGTCGTTCTGCTCTGGCAGCCATCCGGACGCCATCTGCTGGTGCTCCAGGGCCTTCCGCTGGGCATCAGTCAGGCCGGCGCGCTCATCGCGGTCGTGTTCTTCTGCTGGGGTGCGATTGCGTTGAAGGGTTTCGACCCGTTCGGCCTGTCTCCCATCCGGGCCTATCTGAAAGGAAGGCAGGAGCCGCGGGTGGCGTTCGTCGTGCGTGGCCCATACCGATGGGTGCGCCACCCTCTGTACCTCAGCATTCTCGTGCTGTTCTGGTGCTGCCCGGATCTGACCCTGGACCGCCTGCTATTCAACGTTCTCTGGACTGGCTGGATCTGGATGGGAACCAGACTTGAGGAGGGCGACCTCGAGAGCGACTTCGGCGATGCTTACCGCCAGTACCGGCGAAGCGTCCCGATGCTCATCCCGTGGCGAGCCGGCTTAGCGCCGCGACCCTGAGGGAACTTCGGACGCGCTGGCTGCTTATCGGATAGTTGAACCCGGCGAAAGCCCTGGTTTGCAGGGGGGATGGCCCGGAACCGTAGGCGAACGGCTACGGTGTCGCTGGTGGGATTAGAATTCGCGAGCGAAACAACGCGGACGCCCTGCGCAAACCGCCCACCCGCCAGCCCAGCGTGCGGTAGGCGAGCGCCGGGCTTCCGTAGCGGGTCAGTTTCCGGTATAGCGACGTTACGTCCCTGTGGAGCGGCATGAACGGTGGCAAACGCGTTTGGCGTTCCCGATCCGCCGTGGCGGGGGGTCGGCGGTGCGGGCGAGGCATGGTGGTCCCCCGTATCAAGCGGGCTCGCGGGGGCCTTCTTCGTTGTACTGCGAGTAGTCAACAGTTAGCTCTTCACCGCGCTTGATGTCTCGAAGCGCAAAGAACTCATAGTTCTTATCGCAGCGTACGTTCGGATTCGTTCGCGAATCGTTCACGTACCAAGCAGGAGTTAAGCGGTTAAAGTTGGGTGGACACCCGTATCGGTTGCCTTTGAAAATGCCGAAATCCGCGTACAGCCTCTTAACCTCCTGGCTCAGCGGTTTTGTGTCGCGGGTGTCGACCCAAATGATCCCATCGTCGTCGCCATTGAACAGCTTGGTTCCGCTTCTGATGCTTCTGATTGCAAAGACCCCGACACCGTGGATTTTCGATCTGCCTAACCGCGCATAGACGCTATCGTCCGGGCGACACAGTGCCTCGCCCTTCCAATGAAGCGTCACCACCCTCCCAAGCGCTTCCAGGTCAGGGAAGATAGTGGTCTCATCGATTCCGTACGACTCAAGAGAGTCTCTAACTTGCCTAACTTCCCAACTTGGAATCTCGATCTTGACTAGCGTAGCGTGCTTTCGACGGCGCGCGAGCTCGTCGAAACCGTGATGCGCACTGCCATGGATTGTGAAGCACGACCGCTGCGCACCGATCCTCCGCATCGTATGAGTGGGATACACGGCACACGGAAAGCGCGGCAGTCTCACTCCCTTCTTGAACCGATCCGGGAGCCAAGCTGCGACTCGGGCTCGATCCGTGGGCAGGGTACCCGCATCGGCTGGCGGGATGACCTCGTCTCTGCGGATGACCGTCCTGTTAAGCGACCATGCGTCCAGTATCCAGACTGCTGCGGGGAAGTTACCTCTGTTCGACCTCACAGCGAAATAGAGGGAAACGAGAGGCGCCTCTGTCCAGTCGAGTAGGCGAGTCGGTGCCCCGTAATGTTGCATCACGAAGTACCATTCCCATTTGCTAAGCACTCTATCGTCGCTTAGCTTGGCATAGTCGGACAATGCGGGCGCGCGGGTGCAGAACTCCTCTCGGATTTCGTATTCCTTGTTAAGATCGCCGGCTGTCCCCCTGTACAGTCTAGGTACGAGGGGCCATTCTGACCTTTCCTGCCCTCTGCACCATGGAAACAGCGGGTAGTCGGGGTACCATTCCCGGCCGATGTGCGATACTTTCTGCCCAAACTCTTCCACGCTGCTTGCGGAGTCTAGTTGAATTGGCATTTTGTTTAGCGCGCCGGAGCCCTCGTCTGCCATTCTTCCTCTTCCAGTCCCTGCTTGTCAAAGCGGCCCGCCAACCATGTGTCGGGGGAATCCGGCGGAAGCCCGGAAGTCAGAACGAGCCCCCATCGGGCCGCATCACGCCGAAACCACCCTTGGTGCACCAGCAGGAAGCGGCAGGCGGGCGCCGGGCTCTGCCTGCGGGCGGCGACCTTCGGTAGCGGGTCGGCTTCCGGTGTGGCGACTCTTTGTCCAAGTGGCGCGCCGGACCTTGGGGCGTTTCTCGAGAGTGACCCTGGCGCCTACCAAAGAGCGGAGCCAGACCAGCACGTCGCCGCGCCGCAATTCGGCCCCGCCGCTACTCGACCCCGCCGTGGCCCGTCCCGACGGCGTGGCCGATCGCCGCCCGCAGGTTGGGCACGGCGATCACGTCCATGCCCGTCACGCTCGGCAGGTCGCCTCGACGCGACCCCGGCACGACAGCCGTCCGAAATCCGAGTCGGGCCGCCTCCCGAAGCCGCCGCTCCAGCCCGGGCACGGGGCGAAGCTCACCGAGCAGCCCGACCTCGCCG
>JBEKLW010000213.1:0-5410 GCA_050008815.1 Bryobacteraceae bacterium | reverse complement strand
GGCGTCACGGCGGGTCGATCGTCGGCTCGGTGGGCCAGGGTCCTTCGATGGAGGTGGAGACCGACCGCGGGTCGATCACCGTGCGCAAGGACTCCGGCGCGGCGCTGTCCTCGCGGCAGGGACACCGAGTGCAGGAGCAGCCGGGCAGGGCGCCAGAGAGCAGCCCGGCCACCCCGCTGCCGATCGAAGCGCAGTAGCGCGGAGCGCATTTCCGGCCAGCAACTTACTGCGGTGCGCGGCAGGACTGCATCCACTGCGTTGCGCTCGGCCGGCGTCCTCACCGAGCGGGAAAAGATCGTCGGCTCGAAGCCGACGCTGCACGCTGAAGCGCGCGCCACCAATGCGGCCCCATCGGGCCTCGCTACGATCGTGGTGAAACATCTGGGCTAGCGAGACCTCACGAATCTGCCGGTTGGGGAGGCCCCGCTCTTGAATTCTCCGGTGGCTTGGGAGTAGCATCGGGTCGGAGCTAGCGATGAAGCCCATCCGCACGTTCACGGTCGTCCCTTCGCTGCCGCCCGCCATCGAGGGCTTGCGGCAGATTGCCTACAACCTCCGCTGGGCCTGGAACCACGAGGCCATCGAGCTGTTCCGCCGCCTGGACGCCGGGCTGTGGGAGTCAAGCGGGCACAACCCGGTGCTGATGCTGGGCACGGTGAACCAGACCAGGCTCGAGGCCGCGGCCGAGGACGATGCTTTCCGGGCGCACACAGAGCGGGTATGGCGCGAGCTGGAGGAGTACACGGCCTCCGAGTCGTCCTGGTTCCGCAAGGTCCATGGCGGCGCGGACGATCAGCCGCTGATCGCCTACTTCTCGGCCGAGTTCGGGCTGACGGAGTGCCTGTCGATCTTCGCCGGGGGGCTGGGCATTCTGGCGGGCGATCATCTGAAATCGGCGAGCGACATCGGAGTGCCGCTGGTGGGCGTCGGGCTGGCCTACCAGCAGGGCTACTTCCGGCAATATCTGAGCCAGGCCGGCTGGCAGCAGGAGAGTTACGAAGACAACGACTTCCACAACCTGCCGCTGACGCCGGCCTGCCGGGCGGACGGCCAGCCGGTGATCGTCGAGGTGGATCTGGCGGGGCGGCCGCTGCGGGCGCAGGTCTGGCGGGCGCAGGCGGGGCGGGTGGCGCTGTACCTGCTGGACACGAACTTCGGCGGGAACGAGCGCGCCGAGGACCGCGACATTACCGACCAGCTCTACGGGGGCGACCGCGACCTGCGCATCCGGCAGGAGATCCTGCTGGGCATCGGCGGCTACCGCGCGCTGGAGGCGCTGGGGCTGGAGCCGACGGTGTACCACATGAACGAGGGGCACTCGGCATTCCTGGCGCTGGAGCGGGTGCGGCGGCTGATGGAGACGCGGGGGCTGTCCTTCGTCGAGGCGCGCGAGCTGGCTTCCTCCAGCCTGGTCTTCACCACGCACACGCCGGTCGAGGCCGGGCACGACTACTTCTCCGCCGAGATGATGGACCGCTACTTCAGCGACTACGCGCGCCGGCTGGGCCTGGGGCGCGAGCAGTTCCTGGCGCTGGGCCGGCGCGGGCCGCAGGACCAGGGCGAATTCTGCATGACGGTGCTGGCGCTGCGGCTGGCTTCCTATCGCAACGCGGTGAGCAAGCTGCACGGCGAGGTGAGCCGGCGCATGTGGCAGGTGTTGTGGCCGGCGGTGCCGGTGAGCGAGGTCCCCATCGGGCACGTGACCAACGGGGTGCACTTCCGCTCCTGGATCTCGCTGGAGATGAACCAGCTCTACGACCGCTACCTGGGGCCGCGGTGGCGGGACGAGCCGGCCAAAAGCGACGTGTGGAGCCGCATCCAGGACATCCCGGCCGAGGAGCTGTGGCGGACGCACGAGCGGCGGCGGATGCGGCTGGTGGCGTGGGCGCGGGTGCGGGTGCGGGAGCAGCGCATCCGGCGCAGCGCGCCCCAAGCCGAGATCGAGGCGGCCGACGAGGTGCTGGACCCGGACGCGCTGACCATCGGGTTCGCGCGCCGGTTCGCCACTTACAAGCGCGCCGCGCTGATCCTGCGCGACCTGGACCGGCTGAAGCGCCTGCTCACGGACCCGGCGCGCCCGGTCCAGCTCATCTTCGCCGGCAAGGCCCACCCGCGCGACACCGAGGGCAAGCAGTTGATCCAGCAAATCGCCAGCCTGGCGCGGAGCAAGGAGCTGGGGCGGCGGCTGGTGTTCCTGGAGGGCTACGACCTGGCCGTGGCGCGGTACCTGGTGCAGGGCGTGGACGTGTGGCTGAACAACCCGCTGCGGCCGCAGGAGGCTAGCGGCACCAGCGGGATGAAGGCGGCGGCGAACGGCGTGCTCAACCTGAGCACGCTGGACGGCTGGTGGGACGAGGTGTGGCGCGAGCCGGGGCGCCCGGAGGGCATCGGCTGGGCCATAGGCCGCGGGGAGACTTACGAGGACCGCAACTACCAGGACCAGGTGGAGGCCGATGCGCTCTACGAGCTGCTGGAGTGCGACGTGATCCCGACCTACTACGACCGCGGCGCGGACCACGTGCCGCGCAAGTGGGTGGGCAGGATGAAGACCTCCATCGGGACGCTGTGCCATTTCGTGAACACGCACCGCATGGTGAGCCAGTACACCCGCGAGTATTACCTGAAGGCGCACGCGCGCTACCGGGCGCTCGAAGCGGACCAGGCCGCGCGGGCGCGCGCGCTGGCGGGGTGGATGGCGCGAGTGGAGAGCGGATGGGGGCAGGTCCGCGTCGTGGAGGTTCTGGATGGTCCGGCCGGAGATCTGCCGGTGGGCACGCGCATCCGGGCGCGGGCGCGAGTGCGGCTGGGGCCGCTCAGCCCGGACGACGTGGAAGTGGATCTCTACTTCGGGCAGCTTGACGCCACGGGGGAGATCGTCGGGGGCGAGGCCATCGCGATGCAGGCGGCGGGACAGGATGACCAGGACAACCACCTCTTCGAGACGGTCACGGCCGGCTGCCGCAGTAGCGGGCGGCACGGGTACACGGTGCGGGTGCTGCCGCGGCATCCCGACCTAGCCACGGAGTTTCTGCCGGGGCTGATTGCGTGGCCGGGGTAAGTGGAGGGGGCGGGGGGGGCACGGCAGGTAGCCCGAGAAGCACGAACCAAGCGTCGGCAGGAGTGCCGACGCGGCACGCAAGTCCGGAACGGATCCAAACAACGGAAGTGCGCGCGCTACGGCGGGACGTGGCCGTCCCGCGCGGGCCTGGCGGCCCGCCCCACGCAACCTAAGCGTTTAACCACTCCGCTCCCTCACGGTCGCGGCTCGGCTCCGGGTGTTCGTTGGGCCAGCGGCAGAGCCATGGAGCCCATCTGGTTTGCCACCACACAAAAAAAGCCGCCCGGCGTCGTGCCGGGCGGCTTCTGCAATCTGATAGCTGATAGCTGGAAGCTGATAGCTGACCGCTATCGGCTTCGCCTTAGTAATCCATGTCCGGTCCGCCGTGGCCGCCACCCATGGGCGGGGCCGATTTCTTCTCCGGGATCTCGGCCACCAGGGCCTCAGTGGTCAGCATGAGCGCGGCGATCGAGGAAGCGTTTTGCAGCGCCGTGCGCACCACCTTGGTGGGGTCGATGACGCCGGCCGCTACCAGGTCCTCGTAGACTCCGCTCTCGGCATTGAAACCAAAGTTGAGATTCTCGTTGCCCCGGATCTTCTCAACGGCGATAGCGCCCTCGAAGCCGGCGTTGCCGACGATCTGCCGCAGCGGCTCCTCACAAGCGCGGCGGATGACATCAATGCCGATCTTCTCGTCACCCTCGACCTTGACGCCCGCCAGGGCCTTGGCGGCGCGGAGCAGCGCGACGCCGCCGCCGGGAACGATGCCTTCCTCGACGGCCGCGCGGGTGGCGTGCAGGGCGTCCTCGACGCGGGCCTTCTTCTCCTTCATCTCGGTCTCGGTGGCTGCGCCGACCTTGATGACGGCGACGCCGCCGGCGAGCTTGGCCAAGCGCTCTTGCAGCTTCTCGCGATCGTAGTCCGAGGTGGTCTCGTCGATCTGGGCGCGGAGCTGCTTGATGCGGCCTTGGATGGCGGCCGGCTTGCCGGCGCCATCCACGATGGTGGTGTTGTCCTTGTCCACGGTGACGCGCTTGGCGTGGCCCAGGTCTTCCAGGCGCACACCCTCGAGCTTGATGCCGGTTTCCTCCATGACAGCCTTGCCGCCGGTGAGGATGGCGATGTCGTCGAGCATGGCCTTGCGGCGATCGCCGAAGCCGGGGGCCTTGACGGCGCAGCAGGCCAGCGTGCCGCGCAGCTTATTGACCACGAGGGTGGCCAGAGCCTCGCCCTCGACTTCCTCGGCGATGACCACCAGCGGCTTGCCCGAACGCGCGATCTGCTCGAGCAGGGGCAGCAGGTCCTTCATGTTCGAGATCTTCTTCTCGTGGATGAGGATGTAGGGGTCCTCGATGACGGCCTCCATGCGGTCCGGGTCGGTGATGAAGTAGGGCGAGAGGTAGCCGCGGTCGAACTGCATGCCCTCGACAGTGTCGAGCTCGGTGGTCATCGTCTTGGACTCTTCCACGGTGATGACGCCGTCCTTGCCGACCTTCTTCATCGCCTCGGCGATGGTGTTGCCGATGGTGACATCGCCGTTGGCGGAGATGGTGCCGACTTGGGCGATCTTCTCCTCGACGGTGACGGGCTTGGAGAGCTTCTTGACCTCCTCGATCACCGCCTCGACGGCCTTCTCGATGCCGCGCTTGAGCGCCATGGGGTTGGCGCCGGCGGCCACGGACTTGACGCCCTCGCGGTAGATGGACTGGGCCAGGATGGTGGCCGTGGTGGTGCCGTCGCCGGCGACGTCGGAGGTCTTGGATGCGACCTCGCGCACCATCTGCGCGCCCATGTTCTCCAGGGGGTCCTTCAGCTCGATCTCCTTGGCGACGGTGACGCCGTCCTTGGTGATGACCGGGCCGCCGAACTTCTTCTCGATCACCACATTGCGGCCCTTGGGGCCGAGGGTGACCTTTACGGCCTCGGCGAGCTGGTTGACGCCGCGCAGGATCGCCTGCCGGGAGTTCTCGCCATATACAATTTGCTTCGCAGCCATGAGTATTCCTCCTGAACCTTAGGCTTTCGCCTTCTTGGATGCACCCTCGAGGACTCCCAGAACCTCGTCCTCGCGCATGATGATGAATTTGTCGCCGCCGAACTGGGCTGGGAGCTCGCTACCCGAATACTTGCCGAACAGAATTCGGTCGCCAACCTTCACGTCGAGCGGAACCAAGTTACCGTTCTCCAGGCGCTTGCCTTGGCCGACGGCTACGACCTCTCCCTTCTGGGGCTTCTCTTTGGCTGAGTCTGGGATAATGATCCCGCCCTGGAGGGTCTCTTCCTCCTCGCTGCGCTTCACGACGATGCGGTCATAAAGCGGTCGAATGTTCATACCCGTTCCTCCAATGGTTG
>JBEKLW010000212.1:0-5417 GCA_050008815.1 Bryobacteraceae bacterium | reverse complement strand
CGAGCCTGGGCGCACAGCGGTCGTCTTGTCGTTCACCCGGCCGGAAGTCAAGCCCGAGACCACGCCTGGCGACTTTTTTCCGTGGATCGTGCTGCTGGTCCTGACCATTGCCGGGGCCAATTTCGCCGGTCTGCGATTGATTGAGAACCAGATGCGAAGGCGCGAGACAGGCGTCCGCCTGGCGTTGGGCGCGGGGCGCGCGGCCTTGCTGCGCCAGCACCTCTCGGAAAGCCTGCTTCTGGCGGGAGCCGGCACCGCGCTCGGATTGCTCCTGGCGGCCTGGCTAATCGATTTTGCTCCGGCGGTGCTTTACGCGGGGCAGCGGCACAGCGAGTATTACATTCGTCTGGACGCGCGCGTGTTTGCCTTCAGCGCGGGCGCCATGTTACTGGTGGCGGGCGTGGGGGCTCTCATTCCGCTGCGTGACGTGTGGAAGGTCGGGGTCATGCCCGCATTGCAGGCGGTTTTCTCGCCATCCTGGAGGTCTGCGGCATGAACCCCTGGCTGCTGGACATGCTCAAGGAGGCCTGGACGATAGGCTCGCTCGAGTTCGGCGCCGGGCAGATCCGCACGGGCTTCACCATTTTGGCGCTGGCCTCGCACGATGACCTGGCGCGGCTGATGCGGGAGATCAGCCCGCGGGAGTTCCAGAAGATCCAGCCCGAGGCGCTGCGGAAGGAGTTCCAGTCGATCGTGGCCGGCTCGCACGAGGACGCGATCACGGCCGCGGCCGAGACGGCCTCGGCGCTGGAAGGCGTGCCGCGAAAGGTTGGCGGCAAGACGCCGAATCTGGACCAGTACACGGTGGACGTGACGGCGAACGCTAAGGCGGGCAAGCTCGACCCGGTGCTGGGCCGCGACCACGAAATCCGGCAGATCATCGACATCCTGATGCGCCGGCGGCAGAACAACCCCATCCTGACCGGCGAGGCCGGGGTGGGCAAGAGCGCGGTGGTGGAGGGGTTCGCCCAGCGGATCGCCCAGGGCGACGTGCCGCCGCCGCTGAAGAACGTCACCTTGCGCTCGCTCGACCTGGCGCTGCTTCAGGCCGGGGCGGGGGTGAAGGGCGAGTTCGAGAACCGGCTGAAAGGGCTGGTCGAGGAGGTCAAGGCCTCGCCGATGCCGATCATCCTGTTCATCGACGAGGCGCACACCATGATCGGGGCCGGCGGGCAGGCGGGTCAGAACGACGCGGCTAACATCCTCAAGCCCGCGCTGGCGCGGGGCGAGCTGCGGACCATCGCCGCCACCACCTGGTCGGAGTACAAGAAGTTCTTCGAGAAGGACCCGGCGCTCACACGGCGGTTCCAGGTGGTGAAGGTCGACGAACCGAGCGAGGAACGGTGCATGGTGATGCTGCGCGGCACCGTGCCCGCGCTGGAGCGCCACCACAAGGTGCGGATACTGGACGACGCGGTCTCCTCCGCAGTGCGGTATTCGCACCGCTACCTGGCGGGCCGGCAGCTCCCCGACAAGGCCGTCAGCGTGCTCGACACCTCCTGCGCGCGGCTGGCGCTGGGCCAGAACGCGATTCCCGCGGTGGTCGAGGATGCCATGCGCGAGATCGACGACCTGGTGGTTCAGACGCGGGTGCTGGAGCGCGAGCAGGCCGTGGGCGCCGACCATCAAGAGCGGCTCGGGCAGATCGCCGCCCGGAGGACCGACGTGGAGACGCGCCTGGCGGGCTTGAAGGAGCGCTGGGAGAAGGAGTTGGCGCTGGTGGAGAAGATCCGCCAGATCCGGGCGCAACTCGAGGGGGACGGCGCGCCGCAGCCGGCCGGCGGCGGCGACGGCGCAGCGGCCGTGGCCGCGCCCGAGGCCGCGCCCGCCCCCGACCGCGAGGCGTTGCGCCTGGAGCTGGACAAGCTGAACCTGGAGCTGGCGGCGGCGCAGGGCGACCAGCCGCTGGTGCAGGTGTGCGTGGACGGGCAGATCGTCAGCGAAGTGATCTCGAACTGGACCGGCATTCCCGTGGGCAAGATGGTGAAGGACGAGATCCAGACCGTGCTCGAGCTGAGCAAGCACCTCAACCAGCGGGTGATCGGCCAGGACCACGCGCTGGACATGGTCAGCCAGCGGATCATCACCTCCCGGGCGCGGCTGGACGACCCCAACAAGCCGGTGGGAGTGTTCATGCTGGTGGGGCCCAGCGGCGTCGGCAAGACCGAGACGGCGCTGGCGCTCTCCGACCTGCTCTACGGCGGCGAGCGCAACCTGATCACCATCAACATGTCGGAGTTCCAGGAGGCGCACACGATCTCGACGCTGAAAGGCTCGCCCCCCGGATACGTGGGCTATGGCGAGGGCGGCGTGCTCACCGAGGCGGTGCGGCGCAGGCCCTACTCGGTGGTGCTGCTGGACGAGGTGGAGAAGGCGCACCCGGACGTGCTGGAGCTGTTCTACCAGGTCTTCGACAAGGGGATGATGGAGGACGGCGAGGGGCGGGAGATCGACTTCAAGAACAACATCATCATCTTGACGACCAACGCCGCCACGGACACCTTCATGAAGCTGTGCGCGGACCCGGAGACGACGCCCGGCGCGGCCGCGCTGGTCAAGGCCCTCAAGCCGGAGCTGAACAAGATCTTCAAGCCGGCGTTCCTGGGCCGGCTGGTGATCATCCCGTATTACCCGATCCGCGACGAGAACATGAAGAAGATCGTGCGGCTCAAGCTGGGCAAGATCCGGCGGCGGCTCCAGGAGAACCACCGGATTGAGATGAAGTACGACGAGGTGCTGGTCGAAGAGGTGGGGCGGCGCTGCACGGAGGTGGAGAGCGGCGCGCGCAACGTGGACAACATCTTGACGAACACGCTGCTGCCGGAGGTCTCGCGGCAACTGCTGGCGTGGATGGCCGAGGGGAAGAAGGTCTCCGCGATCGGCGTTTCCGTGGGTTCCGAGGGGCAGTTCGTGTACTCGTAGGAGAGGATAGGAGGGACCCTATGCCCCCAGCAGCTAGGATCACGGACCCGGTGGCGCACCCGCTACCGCCCATGCTGACGCCGGGTCCGGGCAGCCCAACCGTGATGATCGGATTCCTGCCCGCCTGGCGCGGGATACCGCTGGCGGCGGTGGCGGCGCTACAAGCGGCGAAGGGAGCGGCCGACGCCGCAATTCAGGCGGCGGAAGCCGCGACCGCTGCGGCGGCCGGGACTCCCGGCGCGCCCGCTGCGTACGCGGCCGAGCAGGCCACCAAGGCCAGCGTTCTGGGGTCGATGTCGAGCGCAATCACGAGCGCCAGCGGCGGCGCCGACATACACGCGTGCACCACGCCGCTGCCGGTCCCACCTCATGGGCCGGGCGTGGTCATTAACGGCTCGGCGACCGTCATGATCAACAACCTTCCCGCGGCGCGGCAGGGAAACACAATTCTGGAAGCGGCCGGGCCGTCCAACAGCATCGCCATGGGCTGCACGACCGTGATCATCGGAGGCTGACAGATGGGCCCGAAGTGGATAGAAAAAGATCGGTTGTTGAGTCTCGAGACGCCGCTGGGGGCCGACAAGCTGCTATTGCGGTCCTTCTCCGGGCAGGAAGGGATATCGCGGCTGTTCGGCTTCCATCTGGACCTGCTCTCGGAAGATCCCAACCTCGACTTCGACAAGATCATTGGGCAGAAGGTCACCTTCGGCGTCAAGCTCTATCAGCCCGGCCAGGAGCGCTACTTCAACGGGTACGTGAGCAGGTTCAGGCAACTGCCGGGCGAGGAGCGGCTGGCGCGGTACGAAGCGGAGGTGGTTCCCTGGTTGTGGTTTCTGACGCGTACGGCGGACTGCAAGATTTTCCAGAACATGAAGGTGCCGGACATCGTGCAGGACGTGTTCCAGGGCTTCGGCTTTCAGGACTTCGAGTCGCAGCTCCACGGCACCTATGACCCCTGGGAGTACTGCGTGCAGTACCGGGAGACGGCGTTCAACTTCGTGTCGCGGCTCATGGAGCAGGAAGGGATCTTCTACTTCTTCCGACACGACAAGAGCAAGCACGTGCTGGTGCTGGGGGATTCGCCGTCGGCGCACAAGCCGTGCCCGGTGCAAGCCAAGGTGGAGTATGAGCGGACCGGGGGAACCGGCGCGAAGGCGCACGAAGATGTCATCTTCCAGTGGCGGACGGAGCAGGAGCTGCGGCCGGGCAAGTACGCTCTATTGGACTACAATTTCGAGACGCCCTCGACGAGTTTGCTGGCGAACGTGAACAGCCAGATCAACCAGGGGGGCAACCAGCGCTTCGAGGTGTTCGACTACCCGGGCGAGTACGGGAAGCGGAGCGCAGGCGACCAGTACGCTAAGGTGCGGATGGAGGAGGAGGAAACGGGACACGCGACGGCGAGCGGCGAAGGCAACTGCCGCACCTTCACGGCGGGATTCAAGTTCGAGCTGTACGGGTTCGAGCGGCGCGACCAGAACGGGTCCTACGTGCTGGTGGAGGTGTCCCACACGGGCGAGGAAGGGGGCTTCTATTCGGGCGCCGGGAGCGGCGAGGCGTCCTACCGCAATTCGTTCCGGGTGCTGCCCTCCGCGGTGCCTTACCGCCCGCCGCAAATGACGCGCAAGCCGGTGGTCTGGGGCGCGCAGACGGCGGTGGTGGTAGGTCAGGCGGGCGAGGAGATCTACTCGGACAAGTACGGGCGGGTGAAGGTGCAGTTTCACTGGGACCGGATTGGCAAGAAGGACGAGAAGAGCTCCTGCTGGATCCGGGTCTCGCAGCCCTGGGCGGGCAAGAACTGGGGTGCGGTGGCAATTCCGCGCATCGGCCAGGAAGTGGTAGTGGATTTCCTAGAGGGCGACCCGGACCGGCCGCTGATCACCGGCCGCGTCTACAACGCCGAGCAGATGCCGCCCTACGATCTGCCGACCCACCAGACGCAGACCGGGATCAAGTCGCGCAGCTCCAAGGGCGGCGGTACCGCGAACTTCAACGAGATCCGGTTCGAGGACAAGAAGGGCCACGAGCAGATCTTCATTCACGGCGAGAAAGACGTCGATGTGCGGGTGAAGAACAGCCGCTACGAAACGTTCGGAGGCGAGAACCACCTGACCGTGGAGAAGGACCAGTTCGAGCTGATCAAGGGCAACCAGGACCTGCACGTCAGGAAGGACAAGAGCGAGAAGGTCGACGGAACGGTATCGCTTGAGGCGGGCACGAACATTCAGGAAAAGATCGGCCAGAATTACGCCATGGACGCGGGCACCGAGATCCACCTCAAAGCCGGGATGAACCTAGTGATCGAGTCGGGCACGACCTTGACGCTCAAGGTGGGCGGCAACTTCGTCAACATCAACTCCGGCGGCGTCTTCATTAAGGGGTCGATGGTGATGATCAACAGCGGCGGGGCCGCGGGTTCCGGAGCGGGCAGTTCACCGACAGCCCCCAAAGACCCGCAGGACGCCGACAGGGGGAGGCCGGGCTAGCCCGATCTT
>JBEKLW010000211.1:0-5418 GCA_050008815.1 Bryobacteraceae bacterium | reverse complement strand
GCCACGGCCCCATAGCGCTTTCTAGCACTATGATGAAGAACACCTCGGCCTGGATCGACATCTCGGTTCCCCTGCACCCGGCCATGGTCGTCTGGCCCGGCGATGCGCCGCCCCGCTTCGAACGCGTGGCCGCCATCGCGCTGGGGGCGCCGAACAACACCACCGCCGCATCGTTCTGTCTGCACACCGGCACGCACGTCGACGCGCCGCTGCACTGCCTCGAAGGCGGCGCCGGCGTGGAACGCATGCCGCTCGAAGCCACGATCGGGCCGGCGCGCATAATCGGCATCCGCACCCGGCGAGCGATCACGGCCGCGGATCTGCAGGCTCACCGCATCCGCCGCGGAGAGCGGATTCTCTTCAAGACGCACAACTCGGCGCTCTGGCGCTCAGCGGAGTTCTCGCGCGACTATGTCCACCTGGCGAAGGATGCCGCCGAGCTGCTGGCCGCCCGCGGCGTGCGCACGGTGGGCATCGACTACCTGTCGATTGGCGCGCCGAACGAAGAGGGCGGCGCCGTTCACCGCATCCTGCTCCGCGCCGGCGTGTGGATCATCGAAGGGCTGGACCTCTCGCGCATCCCGCCGGGCCGCTACGAGCTGGTCTGCCTGCCTTTGCGGGTGCCGGGAGCCGACGGCGCCCCAGCGCGGGCCGCCGTACGGCGGGCAGGCAAGCGAAACCGTCTCGTTCAATCAGAAGGTGGCCTGCTGTAACCCTCTAGCGCTTCTCGATCCGGACTTCGAGCGGCGCCCGCAGGCGGGCCGCATACTCGTCCAGGTAGCGGTCCCAATCCTCTACACTGCGAAAATCGCCGCTCTCGGTCCAGCCGAAGCCGGCGTAGTAGACCGAGGGCGACGCTGGGTCGATCTTCGTGAGCATCAGGAAATTGCGGCCGTCCTGGGCGAAGCCGGTGACCGAAGCGGGGTCGGCGATCGCGCCGATGCCCAGTTTCCCGTGGCCGCCCTCGACCGTCTCCCATGTGCGCAGGACGCCTTGCGCGCGGTCCGAGCGCATCTCGGAGTCCTTCCACTTGCGGATGCCGATGGCATGCGCCAGAGCGGCGGGGTTGCCCTCGAAGCCGTAGCGGCTTTCAAACCGGCTGAGGTTGTGGCCGGCGTCGAGCGAGATGCGCTTCTTCTCGGAAACGCGGACGCCGTCGGCGGTCCAGCCATCGTACGTGAGCTCGAATAGGACGCGGATAGGCCCGGCGGCGAAGACGCGGGAATCGCGGAAATTAGCCGATGGCCAGAGCCTGCCGCCGGCCCAAATGCCCGAGCCACCACAGCCGCGGGTCGCGCCGGCCGAATAGAAGTCGGCGCCCTCGCCGTGGTCGTGGTGATAGTCGTCCACCAGGTACCACTCATTGATGATGAGCTTGCGGACGCGCTTGCTCCAAACGTCGATCGCGCTGCTGGTGAGGGGTTCCCGCGGCCAGGTTTCCAGTTCCTTGCCGTACGTGCGGTGCGCGATGCGGTCGTTCTCCCAGGCGAAGTCGTCGCGGCGCTCGCGAACGAAGCGGCCGTAAGCTCTGTAGTCTTCCAGGCGGGGGATTTGCAGTTCCCCGACGCTCAACAGGAAGAGCCGGGTTTCCCGCGGCGCGAAGTCGGCCTGAAACAGGAGCTGTTCGAAGACTCCGTCATCGTTGGTGTCTACGGCCTGCACGAGCAGATACTTGCCGGACCGCTCGTCGCGGACGTGGACGCGGCGCACGTCATCCACCGCCAGCAGTGCGCGGAGCTCCGCGGCCTGGAGCGCGATGGTCTCGCTCGGCCGGGCCAGGTCGATGGGATTGCGCGCAACCACGGCGGCGCCAGGCGCGGCGGCCAAGGCGGACAGGCTCCAGGCCAGTCCGAGAATGATCGGAAAAAGGCGCATAGGAGAGGTCAACCAGACCCGGCTATCAGACTAACACCGTGACGCAATTATCGATGCGCCCGGCCGGCGGTGCTACGATCAGGTCAGGATGGAGCCGGCGGCTCGGCTCCGACCCAGGCCGCACGGGCGCCGGGGAAGGCTTGAGATTCCCAGCGCCTCCGCGGCAATCCCAGGCCCATGAAGCCACGCGTTCTGATCGTCGAGGATGAAGACAAGCTGAGGCGCGTGCTGGAGCTCCAGCTCCGCTCGGCCGACTTCGACGTGGACCAGGCCAGCACGGCCGAGGCAGGGCTGAAGCTCAGCGACCGCGCCGACCTCATCCTGACCGACCTGCGCCTGCCCGGCATGGACGGCCTGGAGCTGATCCAGGCCATCCGCCAGCAGGGCACGGGCGCACCGATCATCGTCATGACCGCCTTCGGCACGGTGGAGACCGCCGTCGAGGCCATGAAGGCCGGCGCGTTCGATTTCCTGCTGAAGCCCTTCTCGCTGGATCACATGACGACGTTGATCCGGAAGGCGCTGGAGGTGCGCGCGCTCCAGGAGGAGAACCGAACGCTGCGCGAGGAGCTGGGCCGGCGCTACCAGTTCGGCAACCTCATCGGCCACAGCGGGGCGATGCAGGAGATCTTCGCGACCATCGCGCGCGTGGCCCCCACCCGGGCCACGGTGCTGTTGTGCGGCGAAAGCGGCGTGGGCAAGGATCTCATCGCGCGGGCCATCCACCACCACTCCCCGCGCCGCGACCGGCCGTTCGTCAAGATCAACTGCTCGGCGCTGCCGGAGAACCTGATGGAGAGCGAGCTGTTCGGCTACGAGAAGGGCGCGTTCACCGGCGCCACGGCCCCCAAGGCGGGGCGCTTCGAGCACGCCGACACCGGCACGGCGTTTCTGGACGAGATTGGCGACGTGCCGCCGAGCGTCCAGGTGAAGCTGCTGAGGGTGCTGCAAGAGCGCGAGTTCGAGCGGCTGGGCAGCAACAAAACGCGGCACATCGACGTGCGCATCATCGCCGCCACCAACGCGGACCTGCGCGCCGCGCTCGAGCAGGGCACCTTCCGCGAGGACCTCTACTACCGGCTGAACGTCGTTCCGATCAACATTCCGCCCCTCCGGGAGCGCAAGGAGGACATCCCCTTCCTGGCCGAGCACTTCGTCGCGCGCCTGGCGGCCGCCAACAACAGCCGGGCCGGCGCCATCTCCGAGGAAGCCGTTCAGAAGCTCATGGGCTACCACTGGCCGGGGAACGCGCGCGAGCTGGAGAACGTCATCGAGCGCAGCCTGGTGTTGTGCTCCGGCACGCGGTTGGAGGCGGCCGACATCCGGATGGACATCGAGCCGCGCGCCGCCCGCCAGTCCAATCAGGAGCCGCTGTTCCTGCCCGAGGGGATGGCGCTGGAGGAGTACGAGCAGACCATCATCCGCGAGGCGCTGCGGCGGGCCGAGGGCAACAAGAGTCAGGCCGCGCGGCTGCTGGGGCTGACACGGAACGCGCTGCGCTACCGGCTGTCGCAAATGGGTCTGGAGAACGCCAAGGACGCGGACCAGGAGCCGTAGCCCGCTCTTCTCACACGCCTTCGGCTGCGGCTTGCGGGAGGCGCCTCGCTTCGAACGGTGTGAGAAGATCGAGCTGGGATTTAAGGCGGCCCGGCTGCCTGGGGCTTAGCGGTTCGAGGTCTGCCGGCGGCGGCGCACTTCCTCGACGGCGCGGAACCAGTCTTCCTCGGGAGAGCCACCCTGTCGCCCGCGCGCTTCCCAGTAGGAATGAGCGAGCAGGGCGATTTCCTCGTGCTCGCAAGCCGCGTCCTTTGCGACGGCCGCCTGGTTCTTGGCGCCAGCGCGATCCGGCTTCGCGGCCGCCTTGGCCGGAGTGGCCCTTCTGTGCGTCAAGGCAGCCGCACCGGCGCCCTCAGCAGACACCAGAGACCTAGCCTCATTGCTTTTTCTGGCCATCTTAGGTTAGTTTCCCTCGTTCCCCAGTTGGGTGGTCGAACCTATTTTAGCAGAAACCGCCGAGCCCTCGTCGGACAGTGCAAAACAGCGCCCGGAGGTCCGTCACGGATCGAGGACGCCGGCCGAGCGCAACTTGAGTAGATGCAGTCCTATAGCGCGCGACAGCAGATTGCTGGTGAAACCTCCACGCTAGTGCCGGTGGAAGGTCGCCGGGCGGGGATGCCAGAGCGTGGGGAAGGTCTTGGAAACGTGGTCGTGAAAAGTCAGGGCTTCATCGTCGATGAGAACCCAGATCAGCCCGATCCCGGCCGCGGCGATCGAGAGCCACATCAGCAGAAACCGGCCCACGTACTGCCCCCAGGTGGGCGTCTGGCCGTCAAATGTCAGCAGGCGCAGCTTCATGAACTGCATCCCGGCGCTCTCGCACCCCAGCAGGCTCCAGAACAACCCGTAGGCGAAGACCAGCGCGAGCACGGTTACCAGAGAGGGCAGAACCGCCTTGCCGGACCAGATCAGCTCTCCGCCCAGGAACCGAAACGCGGCGGCGGCCACAGCGACGCCGGCGGCGACCAGGACCGCATCCCAGGCCGCGGCCTTCACTCGCAGGCCGGGCCGGGCAACCGGGGCGTCGTAGGTGACAGCCTTCGGCCGAGCGACCGCAGGCCCGCGCAGGTCGAGCGGCTGCTGGGCAGCGCGAATGGCGGCACGCGCGCCGGGCGACCGCTCCTGACGCCGTGGCTGCGGCCTCGCCGCCCGGGGGCGCGTGACCGTCTCGATCGGAATGATCTTCGGCCGATCGTCGAACAGCGCCGCCTGCCGGGCCCGCACCACGGGTCTGGCGCCGGCCTCGCCCCCGCCGCCGGCGCCCCGCTCCGAGTCGCCCTCACCGGCCCGCGCGACCGGCGTCAGCAGGCGGCGGCCGCAACGACGGCACCGTGCCTCCCCCTCCGCGTTCAGCGAGCCGCAGTGCGGGCAGCGGAGGTCTCTCAACGCCAGGCTACCCGAGTGCGACCGAGGCTCCATGCTAGGATGATCGCTTGGCCAGACACACGCCAAGCTGCGATTCCTCTAATGCTGTAAGTAACATATTCGCGGCATTTTGTCACGGGAATTCCGCGCGCGCGCTGGCCAGACTGGCGCTCGTGGCCTGCTTGCTGCCCGCTCCCTTCGCGCTCGCGCAGGAAGGCCCGGCGCCGGAGTTCAGCTTGTCCCGCCCCGCCTTGGCCAGGCTACCCATGACGGCGCCCAGCCATGCGCCTGGATTTTGCCGAGGGGGCGCCCCCGGTCCGCACGCCTGGGCCATCCGGTCCTTGCCCTGGCTGATCCTGACGGATCGGAACCACGTGGTGACGGCCGAGGGCTTCGGCATCGACGAATTGGACACGCGGCTAGCGGTCGCAGGTTCCTCGACAAATGCAGTCATGGACTCGCAAAGAGTGATTGTCACCGTCACGGACGACAGGGGCAACGTCCTTGCCCATGTGCGTGTCACCGAATCGGAGACCGCCGAGCAGTACACTACCGACGACAGGGGACAATTTGCGTGCCGACCGCGGGATCAAACGCAGTGCTTCTTTGCGGTAGACAAGG
>JBEKLW010000210.1:0-5418 GCA_050008815.1 Bryobacteraceae bacterium | reverse complement strand
AGGCAATCCGCCGCACCGGCTTGCAGTGCCGGTTCTATCAAGCCTCCTCGAGCGAGATGTTCGGCACGGCGCCGCCGCCGCAGTCTGAGCGCTCGCCGTTTCATCCGCGCAGCCCGTACGCTTGCGCCAAGGTCTTCGCGCACCACGCCGCGGTGAACTACCGCGAGAGCTACGGCCTGGCAGCCTCCTGCGGCATCATGTTCAACCACGAGTCGCCGCGGCGCGGCGAGACCTTCGTCACCCGGAAGATCACGCGCGCGGTTGCGCGGGTCAAGCACGGCCTGGATCGGAAGCTCTACCTCGGCAATCTGGAGGCGCGCCGCGACTGGGGCTACGCGCCCGACTATGTCCGCGCCATGTGGCTCATGCTCCAGCAGGAGGGCCCGGACGACTACGTCATCGGCACCGGCGAGGCCCACTCGGTCCGCGAGTTCGTCGAGCTGGCCTTCTCCTGCGCCGGCCTGGATTGGAGGGAGCACGTCGAAGTCGATCCGCGCTACTTCCGCCCCGCCGACGTAGATTGCCTGCTGGCCGACGCCGCCAAGGCCCGCCGCGCGCTCGGCTGGGAGCCTTCCATCAGGTTCCCGGAGCTGGTGCGGCTCATGGTCGCCGCGGACCTCGGCGAGCTGGCCGCGCGCCTGGGCGGCGGCGCCGCAGCGGTCCGGCCGGAGCCGCTTCCACTCTGAACGCCATGCCCATCGATCTCACCGGAAAACGCATCCTGGTCACGGGCGGCGCGGGTTTTCTGGGCAGCCACCTGGTCGAGTGCCTTCAGGCCCGAGGCTGCCGGGAGATCTTTGTGCCACGCATCGAGGCTTACGACCTCACACGCTGGGGCGACATCGAGCGCCTCTTTGAGGAGCGCCGGCCGGAGGTCGTCTTCCACCTGGCGGCCGTCGTCGGCGGCATCGGGGCGAACCGCGCCAGCCCGGGCCGCTTCTTCTACGAGAACGCCATCATGGGCATCCAGCTCATCGAGGCCTGCCGGCGCTTCGGCGTCGAGAAGGCGGTGATTCTGGGCACCATTTGCGCCTATCCGAAATACACGCCGGTGCCGTTCAAAGAGGAGGACCTCTGGAACGGCTACCCGGAGGAGACCAATGCCCCCTACGGACTGGCCAAGAAGGCGCTGCTGGTGCAGTGCCAGGCGTATCGGCGGCAATACGGCCTAAATGCCATCTACCTGCTGCCCGTGAATCTGTACGGGCCGCGGGACAACTTCGACCCGGAATCCTCGCACGTCATCCCCGCTCTCATCCGCAAGTGCGTCGAGGCCGCCGATTCCGGCGCCGGCGAGATCGTCTGCTGGGGCGACGGCTCGCCGACGCGCGAGTTTCTCTACGTCGAGGACTGCGCCGCCGGCATCCTCGCCGCGGCCGAGCGCTACGACAAGCCCGATCCGGTGAACCTGGGCAGCGGGCAGGAGATCTCGATCCGCGAGCTGGCGGAGAAGATCGCCGCCCTCACCGGCTTCGCCGGCCGCATCGTCTGGGATACTTCGAAACCGAACGGGCAGCCGCGGCGCTGTCTGGACGTGACGCGCGCATGGTCGGAATTCGGCTTCCGCGCGCTTACACCGTTGAGTGAGGGTTTGGAGCGCACCGTGGCGTGGTACCGCACTGAGCGGAGGCGTTCGTGATCGTCGTTGCTGTTGACTGGCCGGCCGGGTCTGTTGCTCTGGCCGTCATCGAGGAGGCGCCGTGTTCTCGCTGAGTTTCCTGGCTGTCGCGGCGTTCGTTCTCTCACTTCTGCTGACGCCGCTGTTACGGAACGTTTTTCGCTCGCTGGGGCTCGTGGATCGTCCGGATCACCGCCGCAAGGTTCATCCGCAGCCGATCCCGCGCGTGGGCGGCGTTCCGATCATGGCCGCCTACGTGTGTGCCTTTGCCCTGCTGGCGCTCATGCCGCTCCAGGGCAAGGTAGTCATCCAGCAGGCCTGGCCGCTGGCCTGGAAGCTGATTCCAGCGGTCTTGGTGGTCTTTGCCACGGGCCTGCTGGACGACCTGATTGGGCTGAAGCCCTGGGAGAAGTTCGCGGGCCAGTTTGTCGGCGCCGGGCTGGCTTGCTGGGCGGGCATTCGCATCTACGGCGTCGCGGTGTATCATGTCAACGCCGCTGTCGGAATCGCCCTGACCATCCTCTGGCTGGTGGCTTGCACGAACGCCTTCAACCTGATCGACGGCGTCGATGGCCTGGCTTGCGGCGTGGGCCTGTTCGCCACGCTGACCACGCTGGTGGCCGCCCTGCTGGTGGGGCACTACGGCCTGGCCCTGGCCACGGCGCCGCTGGCCGGCGCGCTGCTCGGTTTTCTGCGCTTCAACTTCAACCCGGCATCCATCTTTCTGGGCGACTCAGGCAGCTTGACGGTGGGCTTTCTGCTGGGCTGCTACGCCGTGATCTGGTCGCAAAAGTCCGCCACGTTGCTCGGCATGACCGCCCCGCTGATGGCTCTGTCGATCCCGCTGCTGGACACGGCGCTGGCCGTCGTGCGCCGGATTCTGCGGCGCCAGCCGCTCTTTTCCGGCGACCGCGCCCACATCCACCACAAGCTGCTCGACCGTGGTTTCACGCCGCGCCGCGTGGCGCTGTTCTTCTACGGCCTGTGCGGGCTGGCGGCGGCCTTTTCGCTGTTGCAGAGCGTGGTGAGCAATCAGGTCGCCGGCTTCATCGTCGTCCTGTTCTGCCTGACTGCCTGGATCGGCATCCAGCACCTGGGTTACGCCGAACTCGGCGTCGCGGGCAGGCTGATGGTTCCGGGCACCTTTCTGCGCGTGCTGAATGCGGAACTGCGGCTGCGAACACTCGAGCAGTCACTCGCCGATGCCAACTCCATCCAGGCGTGTTGGGAGGCCCTCTGCGACGCCTGCCGCGACTTTGGGTTCGTCCACGTGGCCATGCGGCTGGACTCCGGAGGCTTCGAGCAATTGCTCCGGGAGACGGATGCGGCCTACTGGACGGTGCACGTGCCGCTGTCGGAATCCGAGTATGTCACCATCGGGCAAGAGTTCCGCTCGGGAGCCCAGCCCCTGGTGGTCGCACCACTGGCCGATGTGCTGCGGCGCACCCTGTCTCCGAAGTTGCACGGGCCGGATAGTCATGTGGCGGCCGGCGCCGGGTAGATTGTGTAGCACAATGTATGACTAAGAGTGGTACTAGGGCTGGTACGAACTCCTTGAGTACCATGAGGTTCTGGACCGGTGAGCTATTGAACAGAGGACAGGGACATCCTATAATGACAGAGCAAGGGAGGAGTATGGCTTGTAGGAGGGCCTTTGTCGGCCTGAGTCTCCTGGTAATGGCAAGCGCCATTGCCTGGGGTGCCCAGCCGCTGGCCTCCATCCGAAGCAGTGAGCCGTTCCAGGTCAGGGGCGAGATCGTGCCTGTGGCGGGACTGCGGGCTTGGCCGCTGGTGGAAGGCGACGAGATTGTGACGTCCGGGGTGCCGGCGGTTGTGGTGTTTCCGGACGGCAGCCGGATCGTTCTTTCGTCCAAGTCGCGCGCGAAGGTCGAATCCAAGGATTCGGGGGTGATCTTCCGCCTGCTGGCAGGCGCGCTCGAGTTCCGGCTGGCTCTCGCTGGGAAGGTCCGCGTTTACAGCCAGGGAGCGCTTCAGAGCGGCACGACGGGAACGATTTCCGCCAGTGCTACTCCCATGGTCAACCCGAGCCCCTCGGCGGGGCGGGTCAAGACCCAGGCGCTGCCGCCCCTTAGCCGGTGGCGTTGAGGAGCGTCTGAGGAGAGTTCGTTCATGCGGCTCATCGGTTCGCTGATTGCGGTGGTGATGGTGGCGGGCGCGACCACGATCGACGTCGTCCCGTCGCTTGGGCCGAATGCCAATTTCTCGCCGAGCTTCCCGGCGTACACGGACAACGCCCTGACTGGGCTGCGCGCGGGGACGGCCGGGATCGGCTCTGGTCCGTCTTATTACGGCATCGATTATACCTTCACCTTTGAGGACGCGACCGTCACCAACTACCCGTCCTGGCGCGGCGTGGCCTATCCCGACCCGCCCTACGACGCCGAGTTGGGCAACTCGTATTTCGTCGGCGTCCATATCTTGGCTGATGCGAACGTCACGTTCCACCTCTCGGACGTCCGGGTCTGGCGGTTCAGCACCATTATTTACCCGCTCGGTGATTGGTGGCAGTGGGCCTACGACTTGTCGACCGCCACTCTTGCCGGTATGCGCGGGTACCTGGACGGCGTGGAGGTTCCGCTAGCTCTCGATAGCGACATCGACGAGCTAGTCTACGTCGGCATCGCCGGCGGCTTCGATGCCGGCACCGATAAGGGCTTCGGTTCGGGACAGGCCGGCCTGGACGACGCCATTGCCCAGTACCGCGCTGCCTTTGGCGAACACATGGTCACGACCTGCTACGCGCTCGGCGGCACGGTCAACGGCACGACTTCGAACGGCGGCATCACCGACTGCTCCGAACAACCTCCCGTCCCCGAGCCCGTGACGTTTGTCCTGGGCGGCGCCGGGCTGCTCGGGCTGCTCCTGTTACGGCGGCGGCGGTAGCCGCACCTCAGCGCGCGGGGCGCGATCGTGCCCGCTTTCATTCTTACAGCTCTCTCCCTGATCCTGGGCTACGCGGCTTTCGCGAGCGGCGGAGTGTGGCCGGCGGACTGGTTCCCCTGCCTTCTGGCGCTGGGGGTGACGGCTGCCGTCTACTGGGTGGCCGTGAGGCGCATCGATCTGGCCCCGGCGCCCGGCCGCCTGCTGCGCTGGCTGCTGGCCGGCATCCCGCTTAGTATCGCGATCCAGGTGGTACCGCTGCCGGTGTGGCTGGTTCGCATCCTTTCGCCGGCGCGCGTGGAGTTACAGGAGGCGGCCGCGCCAGTCGCGGGCAATCCCGGATGGCTGACGCTGAGCGCCGCCCCGGCTGCGACGGTCGGATTGCTCGTGACCGCGCTGGGCTGCGTGGTGATGTTCCTGCTGGTTCGGGAACTGGCATGGCGCTGGCAGGGCTCGCCCTGGCTGCCGGTGGCGCCGCTGGTAGTGATTGCGGTGCTGGAGGCCCTGCTGGGGCTGGTGCAAGCTTACGCCGCGGGCGGCGAGGGCCTCGCCCGCGGCACCTTCGTGAACCGGAACCACTACGCCGGCCTGCTGGAGATGTGCGCGCCGTTTCCGCTGGCCGGGGGTCTGGGGGTGCTGCTGAGGAACCGCAGCCGCCACTCCTCGCCGTTGCGTCCGGCGCTGGTTGCCTGCCTCCTGTTCGCCACAGCGGCCTTGCTGCTGGTGGCCATCATCCACTCGCTCTCGCGGATGGGTTTCATCTCCGCGCTGTTCTCGCTGGCCCTGATTGGGATCGTGACCTGGAGCGCCGGCCGTCACCCGGCCTGGCGCTGGCTGCCGGTTCCCGCACTGCTGGCGGCGGCGCTGGCCGGCTTCATCCTGCTGCCGACCGACGCACT
>JBEKLW010000021.1:0-12067 GCA_050008815.1 Bryobacteraceae bacterium | reverse complement strand
ACGGGGCGCGGCCTGGAAGAGGAGTGCCCCAACTGGGTTTAGCGCCTCGGTCCCCGATCAACGGAAGCGCCATCCTGCACCTGGCCGCCGCCATCCGTTCCGCCCGTCCTGAGCTGCCTGCGCACGACCGCTCCCGGTTGCTGCTGCGCGTGATCCAAGCCGTCGAAGCCCCGGTCCCAGCCTGCCCAGCCTGTAACGGCACCCTCCGGGTCTTTGTGTCCGGTTCGACGGGACGCATCGCGTTCGGCGGATTTCGCGCCTGCCCGCTTTGCACTAACCGAAGTTAGCGAACACGCCTCCAACTGCCCGCAGGCCAACGGTACCGATAGGCCGTCGCCGCGGAGCCGCGCGTTCTCCAAATCGAGGCTTGTCTGGGTGCGGCTGTCCTCGTAGCATCGAAACCATGACGTGTCCCCAAACGGAGGCGGCGGAACACGAGCCGGTTTTGTGTGAAAGTCTCGTGGCGCTCTGCGACTACCAGGAGGCGTTGAACGGGGACCTCGAAACCATCCGCGCGCGGCTACTCGGTGAGCAGCCGAACCAGAAGACGGGAGAAGGGCTGGCTGGATCTCCGAAGCCGTCCCAGGTGCCGATCGCTTCCAGTATTGGCCGAGGGCACGGCTTGACAAAGCGGGGCACCGACTTGGCGCGCGAAATTCTGAATCGACTGTGAGGCGAGGATGAAGGCACCGCCTCCCGAGTTGATCGATGAGTTCGCGGACCTGCGCGCCAAGATGCGCGCCTGGAAACCGGACGTAAATCCCCACGCGCAGCGGTTCGGCGCAGTAAAGCAGCAGATCCTCGACTGCTACGAGGGCGCCGATCCGGAGCAGACCTACCTGGCCGAAGGCATCGTGTACAAACTGCCGATCAGCGCATGTGAGTTGCGGCGCAAGATCAAGGACCTGTACAAGGTCTTCCTACGGCTGAAGTCGAAGCGCTTCGTCTCCCTGTGCAGCTTCACCCTCGGCGCCTTGGAGAAAGCGATCCCCAAGGATAAGCTGGCGCAATACATCCACGAGGAGCGCACGGGGCCGCGCGAGATCGGCGAGCCGGTCGCAAAAGAGGCCAAGGTTCCATGAAGGCTGCAAAAGGTAAGGAGAGCTACTCGTCGCTGGAAAAAACGCTTCGCATCACCAGGGAAGAGGCGCGAGGCTATCTGGAGCAGGTGGTTGAACTCCGCAAGGAAGTCGGTGCATTGCAGAAGTTCCGTGATTCGGCGCAGTGGGCGAATTTCCTGGTTGGCGTCCTCGCGCGGGCGCTTAATGAAGCACAACTTTAGGCCAAGGGCGAATGATCTGCGTGACCGGTGGAGTGCACGACGTTGAGCACGCCCACATTACCCTTGCCGTTACGATGCCCGTGGCGGAATGGGACAAGGTGGCGGCGGAGATGACCGGGCACGGGGGCGAGCAGCCTTTTTGGGAACTCCGCCGGGCGATCGCCTCCGCGCTGGGCAAAATTCACGCGGTGGTTTGCGAGCCGATCGAGCCATGAAGATGCACGCGGTCGAGTCGAGCAACCTGAAAAAGGTGGGCTACGACCCTGAAACTCGGACCATGCGTATCCAGTTCCAACACGGCGGCATTTATGAGGCTTCGGACATTCCCCCCGAAAAGCACGCGGAACTGATGGCTGCGGAATCCAAGGGCAAACATTTTATGACGCACCTCCGGCACCGCTACGAATGGACCCGAGTCGAGTAGCTACCCCGAAAGATGGCGGTACTCGAAGGACTTGTTCAATTGGGGGAGGGGGCGCACACTGAGAGAGTCAGTCACCGCGCCGGATCTCCTCCGGCGGATTAGAAACAGGCGCGCATACGCCTCCGCAGCGAGCGGCTTCCACCAGGCCGCCCGCTGCACCTCTCGGCCCCCAGCAGGGCTGATCCCACCGAGGTCTCCAGGAGAAGTGTCTCAAACCCGTGGTGTGCGTATTCTCAACGGACACGGCGGGAGTTGGACCTCTCGGCCTCGTGCTCTCACCCTCGTGAAGAGTGGCCGCGCGCGCTACGTGGATGAGCACACCATCGAGTTCATCGAGACTGATCGGCGGCACATCGCGGTAGGGCGAGGTCTGGAAGCGGCTCGCCGCAAGGTCTTCATTGATGGCGGCATGGCGACGCTGGCTGCGATCGCCGGCCTGCCGGTGATCCATCCCATTGAGTTGATTACGCTGCGCACCAAGAGGAAGAAATCCCCGTGACAGGGTTGGAGCAATCGACGGCCGTCAATGCGGCCGGGCCGAGACCCCCCGCCGGGGCGCTACGCCCCGCGAGCCTCGCCCGGCCGCAGCTCCAAACCTTGTCGGTGGAGCACGCCGCGCTCGCATTAGCCCTGCCACCGGGTGATCTGCGGCTCATCGAATGTCTGGGGAGCGGCCTGCCGAACGGAGCAATTGCTCGGCGGATGAAGCGCAGTCCCAAGACGGTTAAGACACGGCTGCACGATCTGAGTCGGCGAACGGGAATGACCAGGCTGTCGCTGGCGGTGATGGGCTACCATCTTTTGGGGCAGTACTGATGGCCCTCGTCCTCAACTTAGGAGAAAGGCCCGACCAGCGGCATCCCATTGTGCTCTCCAGCGACATCCCAAGGGACTTGGGTGCCGGCGAGCCGCTGGAACTGGCCGACCGGGCCACCATCGAGGCTCTACGGCTTTTGTTCCGCGAACGCCACGATACGGCGCAAACCGGCGCGAAAGATTGAGAGCAAAGCCCTTTAGATTCGAACCTACTTCCGCTCGAACGCTACAGAACAGCTACTTCGGAGTGTTCGGTGGTAGAATTGCCGGATGGCCACCGCCCGGCGCCAACCCAAGAAAAATAAGCGAGTTATGAGCGCCTCGGGGAAGGTCATCAAGTACCTGACGCGGGCCGAGATCGAGATGTTCTTCCGGCAGGTCAAGGGCCTCCGCGACCGGGCCATCTTTCGGCTCGCATATCACCGGGGCCTGCGGGCCTCGGAAGTGGCCCTTCTCCAGCTTGGCGACTGGGACCCGAAGGAAGGGGTACTCGTGGTACACCGCCTGAAGGGATCCGTCTCGGCGCCGTTCCATCTGTTACCGGTCGAGGCGACCGCGTTGCGCGCCTGGCTCAGAGTGAGGGGCACGACTCCGGGTCCCATCTTCCTGAGCCGCAACCACCGGGGGATTTCCCGGTGGGCGCTCGACGAGTTGATGAAGAGGTACGCCAAGGCTGCGGGCATTTCGCCGGTTAAGGCGCACATGCACGCCCTGAAGCACTCCTGCGGAACGCACCTGGCCGAGATGGACGAGCCGGTCGTCATCATCCAGGATTGGCTCGGTCACCGGAACATCGCCAACACGATGGTGTACGTCGAGGTGACCAACAAGGCGCGCCAGGCGGCGACGGCGCGGCTGCGCAACTGGAAGTAGTCTTCGGACACTGTTCCCGACAAAGGATCTCCCACATGAACTTCGATTGGATCGCTGCGGCCATGGCCGGCGCTGGCTTCGCCGCCAACCTTCTGTGGACGTTGCACAACCACGTCGTCTCGAAGGGCATGGTCGAGATCGAGAACAAGGTGCTGGCGCATATCGACGAGATCAAGGCGTGGGCCGATGAGAAGTTTGTCGAGGAGCGCGTCTGCTTGCTGCGCGAAGCGGAAGTGGCGCGTCGCTTGAACATCGTGGGCGCATGAAGGGCAAGCGAGGACCGCGGCCGGGAGTAAACCGCAAGCCGAAAACTAAGCGCTTCGCAACCGCGAAGGCTAAGGCCAAGTTTCAGCAGCGACCCCATGGAAGGCCCCGACCCCATGGAACACCCCAGCCTGTACGTAAGCCACCGAGGCGATCATGGCGCTACTGCACCGCCCACGCGCGAAGCGGTAAGCGCTGCCGCAGGCCGGCCATCCGCGGTGGTACGGTATGCCACATTCACGGGGGTGGCGCGCCCCAGGTCAAGCTGGCGGCGCGGGTGCGGCTGGCGGCTCTGGTCGATCCGGCCATTGACGAGCTCGCTCGGCTACTGACGGCGCGCAACAACCCCCGCGTCCGGCTGGGCGCCTGCAAGGACGTGCTCGACCGGAACGGGTATAAAGCGCCCGACCAGGTGCAGTTATCGGGCGACGTGGGGGGCGAGTTCAAGGTGATCTTCGTCGATGCAGAAGCAGGCGATGACGGCCACGGTGCCGGAGGATAAAGGCGAGGGTATACCGTTCGGGAAGTTTCCTGCCAAGCTGCGTTTCCTGTTCAAGCCGGCGCGCTACAAGGTTGCCTGGGGCGGCCGTGGAGCGGCGAAATCGTGGGGGTTCGCGCGGGCCCTGTTGATCCAGGGCAGAGAGCGGCGTCTGCGTTGGCTGTGTGCGCGGGAAACACAACAGTCGATCGCCGACAGCGTGCACCAGTTGCTAAAGATGCAGATTGAGGATCTGGGTCTCGCGGCGCACTACGTTGTCAAGCAGGCCGAGATCGTTGGAAGAAATGGAACGGAGTTCCTCTTCGCCGGGCTGCGCCACGACATCAGCAAGATCAAGTCCGTCGAAGCCTGCGATGGGGTGTGGGTCGAGGAGGCCCAGAACGTAAGCCGGCACTCCTGGGAAGTGCTCATTCCCACCATCCGCAAGGACGGCTCCGAGATCTGGGTGACCTTCAACCCGGACCTGGACACCGACGACACCTACAAGCGGTTCGTCATCAATCCACCGCCGGGCGCGGCGGTGGTGCGCATGACGTACCGCGACAATCCCTGGTTTCCAGAGGTGTTGCGGCGCGAGGCGCGACTACTCGCGGAGCGCGATCCGGATGCGTACCAGCACGTCTGGGAAGGCTGCTGCATCTCGACGCTAGAGGGCGGAGTCTATGCGAAGGAACTCCGCCTGGTGGATCAAGAGCAGCGCATCACGCGCGTGCCCTATGATCCGACCAAGCCGGTCCACACCTTCTGGGATCTGGGTTGGGGGGATTCGACGGCGATCTGGTTCGCCCAAGCCTATGCCTTCGAGTACCGGCTGATCGACTACCTGGAGGGCAGCCAGGAGCCCCTCAAGCATTATTTGAAGCTCCTGCAAGAGCGGCCCTACGTGTACGGCACGGACTACCTGCCGCACGACGCCAAGGCCAAGCAGCTCGGCAGCGGCCGGTCGATTGAAGAGCTCATGCGCGAGGCCGGCCGGAAGGTCGAGATCGTCGCCAAGCTGTCGGTCAACGACGGTATCAACGCAGCGCGCACGATCTTTCCGCTGTGCTGGTTCGACGCGGATAAATGTGCCGATGGGGTGCAGGCTCTGAGGCACTACCGCTTCGGCGAGAAATCCGAAGACGGCCGGCAGATGCGCGAGCCGCTCCACGATTGGTCGAGTCACGCGGCGGATGCCTTCCGCTACTTTGCGGTGGGAATGCGGCCCCCTGAGCAACCGGAGCGCGAGACGGCCGACGAATTTTTCGAGGGACGTTTCACGGAAGGCCGCAATCAATCGTGGATGGGATGAAACTACTCGGATACACAGCGTGGATTCCGCCCCGGCGGCACGTCGTCTACCTGACAGCTTTCATTCAGACCAGCCGGCACTTTATTCTCGCCGTCCCCTACTGCCTGAACTGAGAAACCAATGGCCAACGAAATCAACGTGACCGCATCGCTCGCGTACTCGAACGCAACCGCGAGCATCCTGGGCAAGCTCCTGGCCTGGCTCAATAAGCCGTTCACGATCTCTGGAGTGAACCTGGTGGTGGCCACCTTCAGCGTGCCCACCGTTAGCGGCGGAGGGCCGGCTGCCTTGCCTGGTCTGGACGTCCTGACTACCGTGGGATGGGCCGCGTTTGTGAACCACGATCCAACCAACTACGTGGACCTCATGACCGCTGTGGCGGGCGTGGCGTTCGCGCGGCTCCTGCCGGGCGAGTGCGCGGTCTTCCGTCTGCCGGCCGCGATGGTGGCGCCGGCGGCGCTGGCGCATACTGCGGACTGTCTCATCGAGTACCTGATCCTGGAGAACTGAATCATGGCGAACGAAATTACCGTCACCGGATCGTTGACCTACGCGAACGCGGCTGCGGGGATCGCAGCGAAAGCCCTGTCGCTGCTGTCAAAGGCAATCACGATTACCGGTGTGAACTACATCCAGGGGACCTTCAAGGTGCCCACCACCTCCGGCGGTACGGCATTACCTGGCCTGTCCAGTTTGGCGAGTGTGGGCTGGGGCTGCTTCATCAACCACGACGCCACGCATTTTATTGACCTGTTGACGGCGGCCAGCACGGGGACCGCGTTCGCACGTCTGATGCCTGGGGAGTGCGCGCTATTCCGCCTCACGCCGGCGATGACGGCACCGGCAGCCAAGTCTGACACGGCGATCTGCGACCTCGAGTATCTGGTGCTCGAGAACTGAGGGACGGCTTGCGGACTGTACTTGAAGTGCGGCAGCAAAACACCGGCTGCCAGCGGCGGCTCCGGCGTCTTCGGGCCGACCTGGACCGGCGTGGCGGACTACTGAGCCTGGCGGCGTTCTGGTTGACGGCCAGGGTTCTGCAAGATCCGCTGGTGCGGGAATACCTGGAGCTGGCTTACATTCACTTCGATCTCAGCGGCCCTGACGGCCTGATGCATTCGAGTTTTCCGAGGTGAACGCATGAGTGGGAAGTTGATGACGTGGAGGCGCCCCGATGTCGCCGAGTCCGAAGGAAGCGCCGCCGGGCTTAAACCCGCGGCCCGGCACCCTGGTGTGGTACGACGGGCGGCCGTTTCGCCTGGTGTACGAGCTGGTGATCGGAGTGTGGATGGCGACGCCCCTGTTCGTCGAAGCGCCCGACGAGGCAATTCCGATCGCGGAGTCGAAGCCCTGCAAACTGCACGGCTCGGCATGACGATTGGCGAGGCTGTGGTGTTGACGGCCTCATTGATACTCGCCTACGCGGTCGGCGCAGCGACGGTACTTCTGAGCCTGAGGTAAATCGAATGGCAGTCAATCCGAAGAAACACACGGCCCCGCTGTCGAGGTTGAAGAACAGCGCCAAGGGTAAGATCCACCATATTGAGATCCACCCGGCGAAGACCTCGGGCAGCCAGCAGGGCTTCATAACCCGCATCCACCGGGAGGCTTCGCCACAAGCCCAAGCCAAGATGCAGGCCGGCGGCAACTATATGCCTCCCCCAGAGCCCGACGAGACGATTCACGAGGACGGCCAGGACATGATCGACCACGTGAAGCGCCACCTCGGCATCCCGGATGAACAGCCGGACCAGGACGAAGACGAGGAATAACTATGGCCAAGCTGACCGTCGCGGAGCGAAAGAAGATCCCGCGTTCCAAGTTTGCCGTTCCCTCGAAGGCCCCGGGATCGGGATCGTATCCCATTCAGGACAAGAGCCACGCGCGGAACGCGCTCGCCCGCGCCTCGGGGAAGCCCGTGGCCGCGCAGGTGCGTGCCGCGGTTCACCGGGCATATCCCAGTCTGCCCAAGGGATCGGGCAAGCTGCATTCGTTGGGCAGTATGGCGAAAAACAAATGACCGCAGCACTGGCATTCCAACCACTGGGCGACCTCATCCTGGTTCGTCCCTTGAGCGCGATCCACGACGGCCTCATCGAGATTCCCGAGACCATCGAAGGCAAGCACTCGCACCAGCCAGGCGACTTCCAGGACAGCTTCATCGGCGAAGTGGTCGCGGTAGGCCCGGGTGACCGGCGGGTGCACGGCAACTGCCTGGTGTGTGGCGCGGCCAAGCTGCTCATCGTGAGCCAGTGGCGCGGGATCGGGCGCGGGCATGGCGGATTTGGCCTATGCGGAATATGTGGCGGCGTCGCCTGGAGAATCACCGGCGAGAGTCGCGCGCCGATGGAGTGCAAGGTAGGCGACCGGGTGATCTATGCGCGCCGGCCGAGCGCCCCAGGCGGCGACTCGGACATCGAGATCGACGGCGAACGCTTCATCATCTTTCACGAGGAGCAGTGGGCCTTCGCGCTCCTCGAGGATTGAAGCGTGCCCCAATTCCTCATCGACAAACTGAAGCGCCAGGCGGCCAAGAAAGGCTTCACCGGAAAGCGCGCAGCGGGGTATGTCTACGGGACTCTGAATAATGTCGGGGCGATGCACGGCAGCAAAGAAACGGCCAAGGGTGCCGAGATGGAGCGGAAACATCGCGCCAAACTGAAGGGCCTCGGAAGCATGAAGAAGACATGAGCGGCCCGCGCCAATTCGTCACCCTCAAATCCGGCATGAAGCTGCCGGCCGCTAAGCTGCTGAAAACGATGCCGGCGCCCAAGCTGAGCGCAGTGAGCATCAGGCCCATGAAGACCAGCTCCGGAGGTAAAGGTTTCCACGTCACGCACGTGATGACTGCCAGCAAGCCGCAAGCCTTCGTGTTCAGCGACCCGAAGACGATGAGCGCGCACCTGACGCGCATTGCACACGCGGAGTGGCGTAAGCCGGATCAGAACGAAGCGGCCAGGATGGCGACCACGCTGGACATCGGATGAGGCATTTATGAACGTTCGTTTCACCGGCTACTACTGGATGTGCGAGTGCGGCAGCTCGATGCTGTATCTCGATTCGGTAGAGAACGCGCCGCGCCGCCACATGACCTGCCAGCGAATGGGATGCCCGCACTTCGGCGAGGTCTTCCTGGAGCCCGTCTTTGTCGCTGAGCGCCTCGGAGCCAAGCCCGAGCAGGATTGATGCCCATCACACACATTCCTGGTCCCGTCGTGGATGTCGATATCACCGTGCCGGGCGATAAGCACGAAGAACTGCTCACCCGAGCCCGCAAGCGCTTCGCGGCAGCGGAGGAGGCGGAGAAGGACATCCGCCTCGAAGCCGAGCTCGACCTGAAGTTCGTCTGCGGCGACCAGTGGGACCCCAAGGTCAAGCGCGACCGGGACCTGGCCAACAGACCGGCTTTGGTCTTCAACAAGCTGCAAACGCCCGTCCAGCAATTGGCTAACCAGGCAAGGCAGAACAAGCCGGCGATCCGAGTCAATCCTGTCGATTCTGCGGCTGATGTGGACACCGCCAAGGTCTTCCAAGGCATGATCCGGCATATCGAGTACGACTCGGATGCGGATCAAGCCTACGACACCGCCCTGGAATACGCCGCCTCCTGCTCATTCGGCTACTGGCGCTACTCCAAGGAATACACCTCGGAGGAGAGTTTCGACCAGGACATCAAAACCGTTCGGGTGGACGATCCGTTCACGGTCTACCTCGACACGGACGCGCGCAAGCCCGACCGCAGCGACATGATGTGGGCCTTCGTCATCGACAAGATGTCGAAGGACTGCTTCAAGTTGCGATTCGGCAAAGAGCCGAACGTTTTATCGGAGGATTTCCAGACCGAGTTGGCTGAGGAAGGGTGGATCGACGGCGAAGACGTTCGCATCGCCGAATACTGGGAAGTAGAGTTGAAGAAGCGCACGCTGCGCCTCCAGCGGTATGAGGATGGCACCATTCACCCGATCTACACCGATGAAATCGAAGGTGACGACAATGGTGTCGATTTTGTCACGGATGACGACGGACAGCCGCAGGAGCGCGAGGTTCAGGAGCGCCACGTCACGCAGTACATCATCAACGGCGCGGAAGTGCTCGAAACAAACCCGTGGGATGGCAAGTGGATCCCTATCGTGCCGGTGTGGGGCAAGGAGCTCATCGTCAAGGGCAAGCGCTGCCTCTTCAGCCTGGTGAGGTTTGCCAGAGACCCGCAGCAGCTTCACAACTTCTACAAAACCATGGAGGCTGAGACCATCAGCCTGGCGCCGAAGCCCAAATGGGTTGGAGCCGTGGGCCAGTTCAAGACCAAGAAGCGGGACTGGCAGAGAGCCAACAGCGATAACGCCGCGTACCTGGAATATGATCCAGTGGCGGTGGGCGACAAGATCGCTCCGGCGCCGCAGTGGGTCACCTTCGATCCGCCGGTGCAGGCCCTTAATATCGGCTCGCTCTCGACCGCCGACGATATCAAGGCCGCGACCGGCTATTTCGATCCGTCGCTTGGCGAACAAAGGGGTGATTCTTCCGGTATCGCCATCAACCGGCTTCAGAAGCAGGGCGATGTCTCGAACTTCCACTTCATCGACAACTTGGCGCGCGCGCAGAAGCAAGCGGGTCGAATTCTACTGGATCTGATTCCGAAGACCTACGACACCGCGCGCGAAGTGCGGATCATCGGCGACGACGAAAAGCAGCGCGTTATCAAAGTGAACGCGCCCTATAAAGACGAAGACGGCAAGGTCAAACACCACAAGCTGGATGTGGGCCGCTACGACGTGACGATCACCACCGGGCCGTCGTACACCACCCAGCGGCAGGAAGCCTTCGAACTCTTGACGCAACTTGCCCAGAACAACCCGCAGGTGATGCAGATCGGCGGGGACATCATCTGGGAGAACTCGGACGTACCAGGCGCTGATCTTCTGGCGAAGCGCTGGAAGAAAACGCTTCCGCCCAACCTGGTCACAGACGAGAACCAGCCGGAAGTTCCGCCGCAAGTTCAGGCGCAGCTCGCCCAGAGCCAGCAGGTGATTCAGGTTTTGAATGGGCAGGTACAGAAACTCGCCCAACTGTTGAGCACGCAGGCGTTGAAACTGGAATCCCAAGAGCGCATCGCCACAGAGAACAACATCGCGCGGATCATGGCCGCCGAGATGGCCGGTAAATCCGCCGAGGCCCAGCAGGCCGCCCAACTCGACCATGACGCCGTAATGGCGGGGTTGAATCGCCGCGCGCAACTGCTCGACACCCTTATCAGTATTCAGCAGGAGATGCAGCAGGCTCAACAGGCTCAGCAGCCGCCGCAGCCTCCGGCCCCGCAGGGAGCGCCGGCAACTCCGCAGGGAGCACCACCGGCTGGTCCACAGGCAGCAGTAACGAGCTAATCGGATCAATCGGATAGTCCATGCAGCCACAAGTTTAGCTGACGGGCGCGACGACCGCGGGAGCGAACTCGGTTTCCGGCGAATATTCGTAGGCTCGGTTACTGCCGTCCCAGACGACGCCCAAGCAGTCCTTGTCCCGGACCTCCTCATCGGTGACACTTTCGCGGACGACCGTTCCCGTGCGCCCATACGCGAAATCGAACGGGATTGCGCTTGGTTTGGTCACCCGTGCGCCGGTAGCGAAACTGCGGAGCGGGGCGGTAAACACAGGCACATTATAGCAGGACAGCCACAAGTTTAACGCACGGGGAGCGCGGGCGAGCCAGCAGGTCTTTCCGGCTCGCCATCATCCCGGCCCCGTTCGAGGAAGACCAATCCACGCCCAGCGGTGGGCTTATACGCCGCGCTTATCCATAGGAGCAATCCATGCCACGGACAGACGTTCAAGATTCCGCAGCAACCGAAACCGCAGAGCCGCAGATCCCGGAAGACGATTTCGAAGCCTTCCAGGCATTCCGCGACTCGCAGGACTCGGGCGAACCGCCCGCGGCGGGCGATGCTGCGCAGCCGACATCCGAAGCGACTGAGGAAGCTCAGGCCGCTGAAACCGCCGCGGCTTTGGAAACCGCGGAAGTAACGGAGGAAACTCCGGAAGACAAGGAGAAGAAGGGTATCTCGCGCCGCTTCCACAAGCTCACAGCTAAAATTACGCAACTCGAAGAGGAGTTGAAGGAGCTCAAAGGCGACGCGATCGACGAGGAAACCACGGAGACGGCAGCACCACCCGCCGCGCCTCCGGCGGCGACCACCAAGCTGGTGGCGCCCAAGCTCGCCGACTTTGAAACCTTCGAGGAGTACGAGGCGGCCAAGGACCAGTACCACGAACAGGTACTGGAACAGCGCCTCGCCGAACAGAAGGCCGAGCTGGCCCGCCAGCAGGCCCAGCAGGAGCAGGAGCGCCAGAAAGCCGCCGCCCAGGACGAATGGAATCGCCAAGCCTCGCGGTATCCCGATTTCAATGAAGTCGTGACCGACGAGTGCAAGATCTCCACTGCCATGGAAGCGGTCATGCGCATGGACCCGGAAACGGGCACCGCGCTGGCTTACTACCTCGGGCAGCATCCCGAGGAGTCGGAGCAGATCGCCAGATCGACCCTCGCCACTAACGAGGAGCAATGGCGGGCCGCTCTGGCGCGCGCCGGCGTGGCGCTGGGCGCCATCAAAGCCAAGCTGCCGC
>JBEKLW010000209.1:0-5427 GCA_050008815.1 Bryobacteraceae bacterium | reverse complement strand
TGCCGCCCACGCCCGTGGCCGCGCCCTGGAACGGCTCGATGAAGCTGGGGTGGTTGTGCGACTCGATCTTGAAGGCCAGCGCCCAGCCGCCGCCGATGTCGATGATGCCCGCGTTCTCGCCGGGCCCCTGGACCACCAGCTTGGAACGCGTGGGCAGCTTCTTCAGGTGCAGCCGCGAGCTCTTATACGAGCAGTGCTCGCTCCACATCACGCTGAAAATGCCCAGCTCGGTGTAGCTCGGCTCGCGCCCCAGCAGCGCGACGATCTTCTGGTACTCCTCCTGGGAGAGTTGATGCGAGGCGATGAGGTCGGCAGTAATGGTCATAACGCAATGGCCTGTGGCTGGTGGCTTGTGGTCTGTGGATCTACAGGCGACAAGCCGCGGGCCACCGGCCTACCGGCGCGCCAGCGCCGCCGCCATCGATCGGAGGACCACCAACCCATCACTGGAGCCCATCAACGGGTCGGAGGCGCGCTCCGGGTGCGGCATCATGCCCAGCACGTTGCGCTCCTCACTGAGAATGCCGGCAATGTCGCGCAGCGACCCGTTCGGGTTCTCCAGGTAGCGGAAGACGACGCGGTCTTCGGCTTCGAGCTTGTCTAGCGTTCCTTGGTCGGCGTAGTAGCAGCCTTCGCCGTGCGCGATCGGCAGCGTGAGCACCTGGCCTTTGGCCGCGCACGCCGTAAACGGCGAGTCGGTGGTCTCGGTTCGCAGCCGCACCGGTTTGCAGATGAACTTCAGCCCGCGGTTGCGGATCAGCGCCCCCGGCAACAGGCCGCTCTCCACCAGGATCTGAAAACCATTGCAGATGCCCAGCACCAGGCCGCCGTCCTGGGCGAACTTCTTCACCGCCGCCATCACCGGCGAGAACTTCGCGATCGCGCCGCAGCGCAGGTAGTCGCCGTAGGCGAAGCCGCCGGGAAGAATCACCGCGTCCACGTCGCCCAGCCGCGGCGAGTCGTGCCACAGGAACTCCGCCTCTTCACCCAGGTTCGCCGAGGCGGCGTACCAGGCGTCGTGATCGCAATTGCTGCCGGGAAAGACCACCACACCGAATCGCATGGGAGAGAATCTCAGTGTAGCATCAGGAGCCGCCGCCCCCGGCGGACACTTCCAGCTCGCGCATCCTGACAGATCTGAACAAAGGGACTCGGGCCCGGCTATTGGCCTGTTGCCGCCGCTGGCACCGCCGCCGGAGCCGCCGCCGGCGCGGCCACCTTGGGTTTCCGGCGCGCCCGCTTCTCGACCGGGGGCTGCCGGTCGCTCTTCTTCATCGCGGTCACCACGATCTGCGTGAGGAACTTCTTCTCGCCGAAATCGTCGAACTTGATCACGATGTGCTCTTCGTTGCAGGAGAGCACCGTGCCAAAACCGAACTTCAGGTGCTCGATCTGGGCGCCTTGGGGGAAAGCTGTTCTGATTCCCATCTAACTATAGAATAGCAGCCCGGAAAACCATTGTCGAATGGGCTTGTTTCAACGGTTTCAACGGTTTCACCGGCGCGCTGCCGGCGCCCGCCGCAGCGTGGGCTGACGGAGGGATCACCGGCCACGCCGCAGTGCCCGCTTGCCGTCTGCCTTATAATGGCCTGCGGGGAGTACTGGCCTCTCGATGGAGGATCTTAAGCGGAAACTTTCCGAGGAGATTGCGGCGCTCGAGCATGAGCTGCGCAACGAGCTGCCCAAGGAGATCCTGAAGGCCCGGGCGCACGGGGACTTGAGCGAAAACGCCGAGTACCATGCCGCCAAGGAGCGGCAGGGGTACGTCAACGCGCGCCTGGAGAAGTTGAGGCGGCGGATGACGGAGATCTCGATGATTGACTTCTCCAGGATCCCGCACGGCCGCGTCGGGCTGGGATCCGAGGTCGTCGTCCTGGACACCGGGAAGGACCAGCAGATCACCTTCCGGCTGGTGGCCAGCGAGGAGACCGATGCTTCCCGGGGCTGCATCTCCGCCAGCTCCCCCATCGGCCGGGGCTTGCTCGGCAAAGAGGTCGGCGACGTGGTGAACATCCAGATCCCCGGCGGCATGCGCGAGTTCGAGATCCTGAAGCTCACCACCATCCACGACGTAGAAAGTCAGGCCTAGATGACCTTCACCCGCGCGATCGGCCTGGCCACGAACAAACTCATCCGGCTGATTGTGCACGGCCTGGCGCTCTCGCGCATCCATCCGAACGTATTGACCTTCATCGGGCTGGTGATCAACGGCGTCGCCGCGGCGCTGCTGGCCTCCGGCCGCTTCCTCCCCGCCGGGCTGGTGATGGTGGCGGCGGGGCTGTTCGACATGGTGGACGGCCGCGTGGCGCGTGCCACCAACCAGGTCACTCTCTTCGGCGCGTTCTTCGACTCGGTGATGGACCGCTACTCGGATCTGGTGCTGCTGATGGGGCTGCTGGTCTACTACGCCTCGATTGACCGCTTCTTCTACGTCGTGCTGACCGCCGTGGTGATGACCGGCTCGGTCATGGTGAGCTACACGCGTGCGCGGGCCGAGTGCGTCATCCCCAAGTGCAAGGCCGGCTTCATGGAGCGGCCCGAGCGCATGGTGCTGCTCATCCTGGGCGCGCTGTTCAACCGCATGGCGCCGGTGCTGTGGGTGATCGCCGTGATCGCCAACATCACCGTCGTTCACCGCATGATCTACACCTGGCAGCAGACGCGGCAGCTCGACGAGGCCCAGCTCCGCCCCGCGCCGGCCGAAAAGCCCCAGGCACGGTGATCACAGCACGGTGATCACAGCTCGGCGCCCGAGGTGGTGATCGTCAGCCGGCCGTGCTTGACCCCCTTGGCTGAGATCAGACGGTCGGCGATCTTCCTGACTTCGCTCGCCTTGCCCCGAACCACCAGCACTTCCAGGCAGTGGTTGTGGTCCAGGTGGACGTGCAAGGTGGAGAGGATCTGGTGGTAATGCTCGTGCTGCAGATCCGTGAGCCTCTCGCTCAGCAGGCGGACGTGGTGGTCGTACACAATCGACACCGTGCCCACTACCTTGCGGTCGGGCTCCCCCCAGGCCTTCTCGACCAGCTCCTCCCGGATCATGTCGCGGAAGGCTTCCGAGCGGTTGGTGTATCCCCGCCGGGCGATCAGGTCGTCGAACTTCTTCAGCAGCTCGGAGTCGATGGCGACGCCGATTCGGCTCAACTCACTCATTTGCCACCCATTATAGTTAGACCGGCCGCGCCCCGCCGTCCGTAATCCGTCCGTAGGCCGGCGCGGCCTCCGTCTTGTGGCGCGGACTTTAGTCTGCAGCGTCGGCTTCAGCCGACGTCCCTTCCCGGGCCTGTCCCCGCTCTCGCCCTGCGTCGCCAGGAGTGGCGACGCGGCAGGCACGAGTGCCAGCGCTACGGCGAGCGTCGGCTTACGGACGGATTACGGGCCGTGGCACGACTGAAGAATTCGTGCTACCGTGAGTACGCTGTGCACATTCCCGACGGATTCCTGGCCACCCCGGTCTGGCTCGGTTTCGACGCCCTGAGCCTCCCCGCCGTCGCCTTCGCTGCCCGCCGGGCGCAGCGGCAGATCGAGTCGGCGCGCGTGCCCCTGCTGGGCGTCCTGGGAGCGTTCGTGTTCGCGGCGCAGATGATCAACTTCCCCGTCGGGGTGGGCACCAGCAGCCACCTGCTCGGCAGCGCCCTGCTCGTGATCACGCTGGGCCCGGCGGCCGCCGCCGTGGTCATGACGGCCATCCTGGCCCTCCAGGCCCTGGTGTTCCAGGACGGTGGCGTGCTCGCGCTCGGCGCCAACGTCTTCAATATGGCGCTGGTGGGCGTGCTAGCCGCCTGGCTCCCCTACCGGCTTTGGGGCGGGCGATTCCCGCGTGTGGCGGTCGTCCTGGCCGGCGCGGCGTCGGTGCTGGCGGGAGCGGCCATGGCCATCGCCGACCTCCTCCTTTCCGGCATCTCGATTCCGCGCGCGGTTCTAGGCCTGTCCCTGGGGCTGTTCCTGGTGACCGCCGTCATCGAAGGCGCCATCACGCTGGCCGCCGTCGCGGCCATTGCGAGGCTCAGCCCGCGGTTGGTGCCCGAGCCCGGCCCGGTCCGGCGCTGGGCGCTGCCGGCCATTGGCGCCGCCGCGGTCCTGTTGGCGGCCTTTGGCGTGCTCGTTGCCTCCGTCGCGCCGGACGGTTTGGAGAAGCTCGCCGAGCGCATCGGCCTCTCCAGCCGGGCCGTGAACCTGATCCCGGCGCCGCTGGCCAACTACAGGGCCGCGTTTCTCGGCTCCCCCTGGCCGGCGCAGGCCGCGGCCGGCCTCGCCGGCGTGGCCCTGATTGCCGGCCTCTGCGTCCTGTTGGGACGGGCCGCGGTGCGCCGCCGGAGAGCCTAATTGCACCACGCCGTCATCGACCGCTGGAGCCGCCAGAAGAGCGTGCTGCACGCGCGCGATGCCCGCGCCAAGGTGGTTGTCCTGCTGACTTTCCTGGTCGCCCTGGGGACCACGCCGCGGCTCACGGCGCCGCTCGCGGCCGCTTACCTGGGGCTCGTGATCGCGGCCGTGGCGGCGGCGCGGCTGCCCGCACCGGGAGTTTTTCTGCGCGCCTCCGTGGTGCTGCCCTTCGCGGCCGCCGTGGGCCTGGCGAGCGCCTTGTCGGGCCACGCGGCGCGCTCCGCTGACCTGGTGGCCAGGAGTTACATCTCAGCCGCTGCCGCGCTGGTGCTCATCTCGACCACGCCCCTGCCCAAGCTGCTGGATGGGCTGGAGTCGCTCGGCGCGCCGCGCTTCCTGACGCTGGTGGGGCAGTTCCTCTACCGCTACCTGTTCGTCGTCTCCGAGCAGGCTCAGCACATGCGCCTGGCGGCGCTGTCGCGGGCCTCTCAGTCCTCCCCGCGGAGGCTGCGGTTCCGCGCCGCCGCCGGCGCCCTGGCGACGCTGTTCGCCCGCTCGCACGCCCGCGCCGAGGGCATCCATCAGGCCATGCTGGCGCGCGGCTTCAGCGGCCGCATCGCGCCCACGGCGCCCTCGCGCCTGCGCCCGGCGGACGTGCTCTTCCTGGCCGCCGGCGTGCTTGCCGCCGCCGCGCTCCGGCTCCTGCCGCTGGCGGTGGCGCGATGACGCCGCTGGTCGAGGTCCGGGGCTTGCGCTACCGTTATGACGACGGCACTCAAGCCCTCGACGGCGTCGATTTCCAGCTCTGGCCGGGCGAGACCGTCGCGCTGCTCGGCCCGAACGGATCCGGCAAGACCACCTTCGTCCACCACCTCAACGGCCTGTTGCGGGGTCCGGGATTCGTCTCGGTGTGCGGTCTGGAAGTGAACGGAGGGAACCTAGCCCAGATCCGCCGCAGGGTTGGTCTGGTCTTTCAGGATTCCGACGAGCAGTTGTTCATGCCCACCGTGCTCGAAGACGTCGCCTTCGGTCCGCTGAACCTGGGACGCGCCTCCGCGGCAGCGCTCGCGGCCGCCACCGCCGCGCTCGCGCAGGTCGGCA
>JBEKLW010000208.1:0-5430 GCA_050008815.1 Bryobacteraceae bacterium | reverse complement strand
CCCGCGCCCCCGTTAGGCCGAACCCGCTTGGACTCAGCGTGGTTCGACTGCGCGCGGTTCGCTCAAACGTTCTGGATGTCGAGAATGTCGACATTCTCGATGGAACTCCCCTGCTCGACATCAAGCCCTACGTCCCCGACTGCGACCACTGGAAGGTGGAATCCACCGGCTGGCTCGCCTCCAAGCGCCGGCGCCTACGAACAACGCGCTCCGATGCGCGCTTCGAACGGTCCTGAGTCTTCTGTGCGCCTGGCGGCTGGCAGACCAAAATCTTGGCGAAGAAAGAAGGGAGGGCACGGAGAGGTGCGGGAGAAATCGTTTGAAATGCAATACTTCCATGTCTTCATGTGCCCAGGGGAGGCAGAGTTGGCCCCCGAGCTGGGCCGCCAGAGTCGCTCGGGATGGAAATAGTAGGAAACACGGGTCCAATTACCTCTATTGGATGTATAATCGATGACGGCAAGAAGCCAAAAGGGGAATCCCGGTAGAAAGCCCCGTGCAAATTCAAACTGCCGGGCAAAGGAGAATCTATGTTCAAGCGCGGGTATCTCTCGTTTATCGCTGCGAGTTTGATGTTGATGGCAAGCACCGGCCTTTGCCGGGCGCAGGTGGCCACGCAACTGCCGACCGAGCACTCCGCGAGCCGGGAGGCCTGGCGTGCGTCCATGTCGCGGCGTCCCTTGCCAAGGAAAGGATGCTTCAGGGCCTCCTATCCGAGCACCGAGTGGAAGGAGGTTCCCTGCTCGACTGCAAAGCCGCCACTGCTACTGCCGCCGCCCGGCCGGCGTGGGGGGGAGGGCAGCCCCGAAAACGTGGGCAACGGCAACAGCAACGACTTCGCAGCCGAGGTGTCGGGCACAATAGTCACGGCGGTAGGGTCGTTCAACACGATCACCCCCGGGACGACCGAGAGCGACACGGGAACGAGCGACAGCTTCTCGCTTCAGATCAATTCGAGACCCTTCACGACCTCGGTCTGCAGCGGAATCGTGGGGTGCCAGGGCTGGCAGCAGTTCGCCTTCGCTAACAACAGCCCTCCCCCCTACTGTACCTGCGTGTTTATTCAGTACTGGCTGCTCAACTATGGAGCATCGTGCCCGGCGGGGTGGAGCTCATTGTGGGGGATTCATTGCTACACAAACAGCTCCGCCACGGACGTCACGGGGGTGCCGACCGCGGACTTGGCCGGTCTGACCCTGACGGGAACAGCCACTGGTGGCATGGATACGGTGATTCTGGCTCCGGGTAGCGATCTCATCGCGACGGGGACGGACAGCACGCTCAATCTGGAAGATGCGTGGAACGTCGCCGAGTTCAACGTGTTCGGTGTGGGCAGTGGGTCTCAGGCCGTCTTCAGCAGCGGAACGACGATTGTCGTCAAGACGAGCGTGGACGACGGGACCACCAATCAGCCCACCTGCCTGCAGCAGAGCTACACCGGCGAGACCAATAATCTCAACCTCGCGAACACAACGGGGATGTCAACCCTCGTTTGCTGTCCGTACGGCGGGGCGTCACCGAATATTCAGTTTATGGAGACCAATGCCGGTCACACAGGGTCGTGCGGCGCCACGCATCTCGTGGGCGACCCGCACATCACCACCGCCGACGGAACACACTACGATTTCCAGAGTGCGGGAGAGTTCGTGTCTCTCCGAGATCCCGACGAAGAAGAGATTCAGACGCGGCAAACGCCCGTTTCGACCACGTTTATCGGCACCGATGCGTACGACGGGCTCACCACTTGCGTGAGTCTCAATACAGCAGTCGCTGCTCGTGTCGGTGGACACCGCGTTACCTACGAGCCGAACCTGAGCGGGGTGCCCGATCCCAGCGGCCTGCAACTCCGCATCGATGGTGTTCTTACCGTACTCGGCCCGGCGGGAAGGGATCTTGGTAACGGCGGTCGCGTATTCAAGTCCTCAACGGGGGGCAATCTGGAAATTGATTTCCCCAGCGGCAAAACCCTATTGGTGACGCCAGGGTGGTGGGCTTCGCAGGGTAAATGGTACCTGAATGTCGATGTCACCCATCTCGGACTCGTAGGTGGCGGGGCTTCCGCGCGTGGAATTGCGGGTCCCATTGCAGATGGTAGCTGGTTGCCGGCGCTCCCGAACGGCGCATCCCTGGGGCCAATGCCGGGACCGTTGCAGGACCGTTACGTGACTCTTTACCGGAAATTCGCCGATGCCTGGCGCGTCACAAACAAAGACAGCCTGTTCGACTATGCACCAGGCACGTCAACCGGAACATTTACGATGAGGGAGTGGCCCTTGCAGTCTGCCCCATGCGTTGTTCCAAATACGAAACCGGTAGAGCCCGCCAGCCAAGCTGTTGCCGAAGCGGTTTGCCGGCGAGTTTGGGACAGGAACATGCACGCTGACTGCGTTTTCGATGTGAGGGCCACCGGCAATCCCGGCTTCGCCAAGGTTTACCTGGACGCACAGCGCACCTTAGCCGACTCAACCTCCACAAGCTTGACTGACAACCCAGATCCTTCGCAGGCCGGAGAATGGGTGACCTTCACCGCCTTTGTTGCTCCACACTCTTCAACGGCCAGGGGCTTTCCGAGCGGGACCGTCCAGTTCGCCGTTGACGGCTCGAACGTAGGAGAGCCGGTAAAAGTCGATGCCAAGGGTCGGGCAACGTGGGAGACATCGCGGCTCAAGGTCGGTACGCATCGGGTGACGGCCAGTTACGTGCCCGGCGCGGACAGCACATTTCTGCCCAGCACGAGCCTCGAAAGACTTCACGTAGTCAAGCGCTGCCATTGTGACGCGGAGCGTGAACTGAAATGAGTTGCGGCGATTGGGCACGACTAATGTTCTCCGAGAAAAGCAAGATTCATTGAGGATCTTGCGCGGTTGCCCAGTACTCGTAGGTTTGGAGAGAGCCTCGGCCACAACCCCCGTCATGGCCGAGAAACGATTGCGGGGAGCCAGGAGGTATCCAGGCATCAGAAGGCCTTCGGCGAATGATTCTAGACTCAGAGCCGTCCCCTCTAGGCCTGTGTCTGCGAAAACGTACGGGGCCCGCCAACTACCCACAGAACCCCGAAAGAAGCGCAGCGAAGCGCCTAGGACGCGCCGGAAGGCCCACGGAAGTACTCCGCCCCTGTAGATGTGCAGACCGCCCGGGGTGCGCCCTCGCAGGCTACGGCCCGACGTGGAGCGTCCCCACCACGCTCAGACTCGCGCTGGCGGAGGAGTTGCCGAGATAGACGGGGTAGTCGCCCGGTGCGATCCGCCAACCGTGCGAGCCGGTGTCCCAATAGCTCATGGGATGAGAGGAGTCGTTCTGATCCACTTCCACCGTGACGTGCTGGAGGGCGCCGGATTCCAGGAACACCTTCTGCCATCCGACCAGGCGCCGGGGCGGTTCGCCCGTGCTGGCCGGCAGCCCCAGGTACACCTGGGCCACTTCGGCGCCGGCAACCGGCCCCGTGTTCTTCAGGTCAAAGGTCACCCGGAAGTTCGGGTTGCCTGAGGCCAGGTTGTCGACCAGTCTCGGATTCGAGAATGAAAAGGTGGTATAGGACAGTCCGAAGCCGAAGGGGAAGAGCGGCGTGAGGTTGTTCGAGTCGGACCACTTGTACCCGACGTTAAAGCCTTCCGAGTAATCCACCAGGAACGGCGTGGTCCCGTTGGGCGGAGAGGCGATGGTGGGGTGAGGCAGATCCGCAACGCTGGCGGGAAAGGTCATGGGCAGCTTGCCCGAGGGGTTGACCACGCCAAATAGCAGATTGGCGATGGCCTCCCCGCCGCGCTGGCCGGGATACCAGGCCTCCAAGACCGCGCTGACGCTGCCCAGCCACGGCATCACCTGCGCGCCGCCGTTCTCGAGGATCACGATGGTGTGCGGGTTGGCCGCGGCCACGGCGGCTACCAGCGCGTCCTGATCGATGGGGGTGGCATTGATCACGTCCGTGAAATTCAGGCTGGGAAGGTCCATGCCCTCGCTGGCCCATTGGCTGACGAACACAATCGCCACTTCGGAGGAGGCCGCAGTGGAAGCCGCCCGGGTGCGATTTGTGCCGTCGTCGAAGCGCACGGTGGCCTGGGGCGCCGCGGCGCGAATGGCGCTGAGCGGAGAGGATGGATCCCAGACTGCCCAGGCCCACCCGGGCGGGTTCGGACGGCCATCGGTGCGGGCCGCGCCGCCGGTGGGCCATACCTGCGCCGAGCCGCCGCCGGAGAGAACCGCAACATCGGCGTGCGATCCAATCAGCGCGATGGAGTGGATGGAGGGGGCGTCGAGCGGGAGCTGCGCGCCGGCGTTCTTCAGCAGAACCGCGCCCTGCTCTTCGGCTTCCTGTGCAATGGCCTGGCCCACGGCGGTGTCGACTGGCGCGAGCGCCTCGGGAAAGTCGAACAGCCCGGACTGGTACATGGCGCGCAGGATGCGGTGCACCATGTCATCGAGACGCGCCTGCGGAACCTGACCGCTGGCGATGGCCTGCCCGAGGCTTCCGAAAAAGGCGTCGTCCGGCTGCTCCTGGTCCAGGCCGGCCAGCGCCGCTGCCACGGTGCTGGGCGTGGCCCACCAGTCGGACATGACGAAGCCCCTGAACCCCCAATCACCCTTGAGGACCTCGTTCAGAAGATGAGGGTTCTGACAGGCATACACGCCGTTCACCAGGTTGTAGGAGCACATGACCGACTGCGGATTGGAGTCCCTGAGGCCGATTTCGAAGGCCAGCAGGTCGCTCTCCCGCGCGCCACGTTCCTCGATTTGGACATTGGCGGTGGTGCGGCCGGTCTCCTGATCGTTCAGCACGTAGTGCTTGATGCCTCCGACCACATGCTGGTCCTGGATGGCGCGAATATGAGCGGCGGTGATCCTGCCCGCCAGAATGGGGTCCTCGCCCTTGGTCTCGAAGGTGCGGCCGTCGCGCGGCTCGCGGCCGGTGAGGTTGACATTACCCCCCAGATTGACGTTGAGGCCGTAGGCCCTCATCTCGGCGCCGATGACCGATCCGTATCTGTAGGCCAGGCCCAGATCCCAGCTCGCGGCACTGGCGATGGAGGAGGGAAGCGCTGTCGCCGGCGCGCTGGAGTCAGCGAGTCCCACGCTGCCATCCACGAAATAGAGGGCGGGGATACCAAGCCGCGGAATGCCTGGGATAAAGCCCCCGGCTCCGCGCGGGAGTGGGGGGATGTTGGTCACCGGACCTCCAGCCCCATGCACGAGCTGGAGTTTCTCATCCTGCGTCATCTGCGCCAGCAGCAGGCCGGCCCGATAGTCGGGGTCCATCTGCGCGGAGGGAGCCTGCACGGCGATGGTTGCGGCGTTCGATGTGTACCCGCCGACGGAAATCGTCACCGGCACGGCATCTCCCGTCGCCGAGTTGGCCGGCACCAGCGCATTCACCTGGTATTCGCCCACCATCCCCGGAACGAGGCCGGCAAAGAGCACCTGGGCGGGCGCTCC
>JBEKLW010000207.1:0-5431 GCA_050008815.1 Bryobacteraceae bacterium | reverse complement strand
GTGCCCCGGCGGCCCGAACAGCACCCGTGTCCGCGGCGTGATCCCGTGGAAGGCGTGCGCTGCCGCGTCCTCCCGCCCCAGGTACGCCTCGGTTTCCACGATCCGGCCCGCCGCGGCGCCATGCACGAGCACCTTGCACAGCAGATCGCGCGCCACTTCCGCGGCCGGCCGTGCATAGAACGCCCGCGGCAGAATGCGGCTCTCCGCGATGAGCTGTCGAAGAAGAATCCGGTCGGCCCAATCCGTCATTGCGCGAGCGGTGATTTCCGTTTGACAATTGTACCGTCGAGCCCGCTCTTCTCACACCCTTCGAAGCGAGGCGCCGCGCGAGGCCGGCAGATTCAAGGCGCGCGACGGGGTGAGCCCGCAGGTCCGTACAAGAACCGGGGCCAGACTACCACTTTTTGCGCTCCACGTCCGCTGAAGACAACGAACTCGCGCAAGCGAAAAGTGGCTGTCTGTACCCGGTTCTTGTGAGGACTCCGGCCGAGCGCAACTTGAGAAGATGCCGGCCTCCCGCAAGCCGCAGCCGAAGGCGTGTGAGAAGATCGGGCTAGCATGCGCCTGTTCACCGCCATCGACCTGCCCACTGAGCTGCTGGCCGCACTCGGCCAGCTCATCGGCCGCCTGCGCCCCACGGCGCGCATCAAGTGGAGCACGCCCGAGAACATCCACCTCACCACCAAGTTCATCGGCGAGTGGCCCGAGGAGCGCCTCGGCGAGCTCGAAGCGGCGCTCGCCGCGCTGCCCGCGCGCGACCCCTTCGAGATCCAGATGCGCGGCCTGGGCTTCTTCCCCAACCCCCACCACCCGCGCGTGTTCTGGGCCGCCGTCCACGCCCCCGCGGCCCTGGCCGAGCTGGTACGCGAGACCGAGGACGCGCTGGCGCGGCTGGGCATTCCCCGGGAATCCCGCCCCTTCTCCCCGCACCTGACGCTGGCGCGCATCAAGGAACCCGCGCCGATGAACGGCCTCCAGCAGGCCATTGCGAGCCTGCCCTCGACCGATTTCGGCTCCTTCATCGTCGACCGCTTCTACCTCTACCAGAGCCGCCTCAGCCCGGCAGGGTCCGTCTATACTAGACTTTCGGATCATCCGCTGCGAAAGTGACGCACCTGGCTGGCGTCTGCTGCGCGGCGGCCACCAGATGAACGCCGCCCTGTCGCTTCTCATCGCTTACCTGCTGGGCGCCGTCCCGTCCGGGTATCTGCTGGTCCGGTGGAAGACCGGCCGCGACATCCGCGCCTCGGGCAGTGGCAACATCGGAGCGACCAACGTCCTGCGCACCACCAGCCGGGCCTTAGGGGTACTCACGCTCCTGCTGGATATCGCCAAGGGCTTCTGCGCCGTCTGGATCGCCGCCCGCCTGACCGCCGCCTCGCCCGTGTGGATGAGCGCGGCCGCCCTGGCCGCCCTGGCCGGCCACGCTTTTCCGGTGTTCCTCAAGTTTCGCGGCGGCAAGGCCATGGCCAGCTACGTGGGCGCGTTCCTCTGCCTCACGCCCTTGGCGCTGGCCTGCGCACTGCTTCTGTTCCTGGTGGTGGTAGCAGCGACGCGCTACATCTCGCTCGGCTCGATGGCCGCCGTGGCGGCCTTGCCGCTGGCGGCTTGGGCCATCTACCGCCCGGCGCCTCCCGTCATAGCCGCGGCGGTCATCGCCGGCGCATTTGTGATCTGGCGGCACAAGGAGAACATCGCGCGCCTCTGCGCCGGCACTGAAAACGTCCTGTCGCTGGGAGGGCCGCAGCCGTGATGAACCGGCTGGCCATCATCGGCGGGGGCAGTTGGGGCAGCGCCCTCTCTATCGTGCTCGCGCCGCGCTTCCCCGACGTCCGCCTCTGGGTCTGGGAGCAAGACCTGGCGGCGCGCATGCGCCAGACCCGCGAGAACGACGTCTACCTCCCCGGTTTCCGCCTCCCGGAGAGCGTGCGCGTGGCGGCCGGGTTCGGCGAGGCGCTCGAAGGGGCGGACATCGTGCTCAGCGTGACGCCCTCGCACGTCACCCGGGTGCTCTACTCCCAGATGCTGCCGCACCTGGAGCCCGCGATGCTCTTTGTCAGCGCCACCAAGGGCCTCGAGAACGGGACGCTAGCGCGCATGTCGCAGGTGATCCGCCAGGTCGTCGGCGCGCGGTTCTCTCCACGGGTGGCCGTGCTCTCCGGACCCACCTTCGCGCGCGAGGTGGCCGGCGGCGAGCCGGCGGCGCTGGTCATCGCCTCGGATGACCGCGAGCTGAACTCGGCCATCCAGCTCGCCTTCTCCGGCCCCACCTTCCGCCTCTACACCAACGACGACCCGGTGGGAGTAGAGCTGGCCGCCTCGCTCAAGAACGTCATCGCCATCGGCGCGGGCGTCGCCAACGGTTTGGGCCTGGGCAGCAACGCCATCGCGGCGCTCAGCACGCGCGGGCTGGCCGAAATCACCCGGCTGGCCACGGCGCTCGGCGGAAAGCCGGCCACCCTGGCGGGTCTGGCCGGCCTGGGAGACCTGGTTCTGACCTGCTCCGGCGCGCTGAGCCGCAACCGCCAGGTGGGCATCGAGTTGGGCCGCGGCCGGGCGCTCGCGGAGATCCTCGGCGCGATGCGCATGGTGGCCGAGGGCGTCCAGACCACTTACGCCGCAGTGGACCTGGCGCGCAGGCACGGCGTCGAGATGCCCATTACGCTCCAGGTCAATGCCATCCTGCGGGGCGAGCGCTCCCCCCGCCAGGCCATCCGCGAGCTGATGGAGCGCTCGCTCAAGAGCGAGTAGCGGCGTCCGCCCCGCGACTTTCGATGCCGAACCGGGTTTCCAAAGGTATGGCGGCCGTGGCGGCCATCGAGCCGGATGCGGAGTTGATGCTGCGCCTCAAGGCCGGCGATAGCGCCAGCTTTGCTCCGCTCCTGGCGCGGCATCGGGCACCCGTCATCCATTTTCTTTACCGCATGGTTCAGAATCAGGCGGTGGCCGAGGAGCTGGCGCAGGAGGCGTTCCTGCGCGTTTACCGGGCCCGCGCGAGCTACGAGCCGACGGCCAAGTTCACCACCTGGCTATTTCGGATTGCCCTGCACCTGGCCTTGAACCACTTGCGGGATACGCGGGGCGAGGGGGCCCGGGAGAGCCCCGGCGAGCGGCTTGAGGGCTCAGGCGAGCGCGAGATGCCCGATCCGGCCCCCACCATCGAGCAGTGGCTGCTCGACCAGGCCAGGCTGGAGGAGGTGCGCGGGGCAATTCGGGCGCTTCCGGAAAAGCAGCGTGCGGCGGTGATCCTCCACAAGTACCAGGAGGTGGAGTATTCGCAAATTGCCCGCATACTGGGCTGCTCCGAATCGGCCGTGAAGTCGCTGCTTTTTCGGGCCTATGAGACTCTGCGTCTGAGGTTGGCGCACATGGCATAGTGGAGGGAAACGCCAATGGCAATGGATTGTCCGATGCGAGCGCCCGACGGGATGGAGTTGCTCCTGGGCTACTGCGCGCGCCGGCTGGATCTCGAGACCGCCTCGGCGTTGGAGGGGCACATCGCGGCTTGCCCGGCTTGCCAGGCCTGGACCCAGAGTCAGAGCCGGGTCTGGATGGCGCTCGAGGCCTGGGAACCGGCCCCCGTCTCGGCGGATTTCGACCGCCGGCTCTACGCGCGCTTCGCGACCGAGCGGGAGGGGCGTGGCTGGTGGGGCACCCTGCTGCGGCCCTGGCTGGGTCTCTCTGGCCTGCGGCCGGCTCTCTCGCTGGGGCTGGCTGGTTTGCTGGTGGTTGTGGCCTTCTGGATGCAGAAGCCCACAACGACGCCTTCCCCAGCTCCTACCCAGGCCCAGACGGAGGCCTTAGACCCTGATCGGCTCGAGATGGCGCTCGATGACGTGGAGATGCTCCGGCAGCTCAGTCTGATGGGCACGCCGGACTCGCCTCCACGGTGATTTGACCTATATGATTCGGTTCCGTGGTCCGCTTTCGGTCGTGGTCGCCGCGCTCTCGGTGGCGCTGCTGGCGCCGTGCCTTGCCCGCGCCCAAGGCGGGCCTCCGGAAGAGGGGCGCCCGCCCGGCGCCAGGCACGGCCCCAGGATGCGGCCCGGCCTGACTGTCCTGGACCGCCTGGAGCGGATGAGCCCGGAGGCGCGCGGCCGCTTCTTCGAAAGCCTGCCGCCGGAGCGCCGCCAGCGCCTTCAGGAGCGGTTTGAGCAGTACGAGCGGCTTTCGCCCGAGGAGCGCGCCCGGCTCCGCCGGGGTTTGGGCCGCTTCCGGCAGCTCCCGCCGGACCAGCAGGACGCCGCCCGGCGGCTCTTCTCCGAGTTCCGCCTGCTGCCCCCGGACCGGCGGGTCATGCTCCGCCAGGAGTTGCGGCGGCTGAGGTGGCTGGAGCCGGCGGAGCGGGCGGCCCGGATGGACAGCCCGGCCTTCGTTGGCCTATACAGTGCCGAGGAGCGACGGATCCTCCGCGGCCTCCTGGATCTTACGCCGGAGTCGTGACCGCCTGCCGGCGATGGCCGATTGGGTGTCGCGCCCTAGTCCGGGTGGGCAACTCGCCTCACAGACCGGCGGGAAATCCCCGAGTACCAACCAGTTGCCGGGGGCCGGGGGTCCGGTTCCCGGCTCACAAACCCTTTAAAGCGTTAGCCTTGCCTGAGGCGCCAGGCCCACTAACTTTGGTATACAGGACCCTGTTCCCGATGTTCAATCTTGACAGTGACTTAGACGATGTTACCGTTGATACTGCATACGTATAGGCATGCCTATGGACCCTACTTCTGCGTCCCCAAGACGGAGTTTCAGAACGCCCGACCAGCTGCTACGCTGGGCCGGCAAGATGTTGGTTTGCAGCCTGGCGGCTGGGGCGGCATGGGCCGGCACGTTCGGCACCGTGGTGCAAATCGGCGGTATGGCATCCGACCTGGCGCTCGACGAGGCGCGCGGCGTAGTCTACGTGGCCAACTTCACGGCCAACCGCATCGACGTGATCTCGCTCCAGACCAAGCGGGTCACGGATTCGATCAACGTGCCGCCGCAGCCCTCCTCGCTGGCTCTCTCTCCGGACGGCCGTTACCTGCTGGTCACGCACCTCTCCAACTTCAAGCCGCCGATGACGCCTTACAACGGGCTGACGATCCTCAACCTGTCGACGAGCACGCAGCGGAAGCTCACGTTCGCTTCGCCGCCGATGGGCGTGGCCTTCGGCGTTGACGGTCTGGCGCTGGTGGTCACCACGACGGATTTCGTGCTGCTCGACCCGGCCAGCGGCTACATCCGGATCCTGGCGACGGTCGACTCGGTGATCGAGCCGAAGGAGCTGCCCAGTCCGGTGCCGCCGCTGGGGCCGCGCGAGATCATCCGCGCCTCCATGACCGCCTCGGCGAACATGGATGTGGTCTGGGGCATCATCGAGGTCGAAAACGCCGAGGATACGGCGCTGATCTTCCGCTACGACGCGTTGTCCAAGGCGGTCTCCGGGACCGTCTGG
>JBEKLW010000206.1:0-5446 GCA_050008815.1 Bryobacteraceae bacterium | reverse complement strand
CACATCGAGCAGAAGTGGGCGTCCTTGAAGCCCGCGTCCGGCAGCGTCTCATCGTGCATGGTGCGGGCGGTCTCGGGGTCGAGCGACAGCTCGAATTGCCGGTTCCAGTCGAAACGGCAGCGGGCGCGCGAGAGCTCGTCGTCGCGGTCGCGAGCGCCGGGGCGGTGGCGGGCGATGTCGGCCGCGTGCGCGGCGATCTTGTAGGCGATGATGCCCTGCTTGACGTCTTCGCGGTTCGGCAGCCCCAGGTGCTCCTTGGGCGTCACGTAGCACAGCATCGACGCGCCGTGCCAGCCGATCATGGCTGCGCCGATGGCCGAGGTGATGTGGTCGTAACCCGGCGCGATGTCGGTCACCAGCGGCCCCAGCGTGTAGAAGGGCGCCTCCGCGCACCACTCCATCTCCTTCTCCACCTGCATCTGGATCTGGTCCATGGGGATGTGCCCCGGGCCTTCCACCATCACCTGGCAGTCGCAGGCCCAGGCCCGCTGGGTCAGCTCGCCCAGCGTCCTCAGCTCGGCGAACTGCGCCTCATCGCTCGCGTCGGCCAGGGAGCCGGGCCGGAGGCCGTCGCCCAGGGAAAACGTCACGTCGTACTTCTGGAAGATCTTGCAGATGTCCTCGAAGCGTTCGTAGAGGAAGTTCTGGCGGTGGTTCCTCACCATCCACTCGGCCAGAATCGCACCTCCGCGGCTGACGATGCCGGTGAGGCGGCGCGTGGTGAGCGGGATGTGCTCCACCAGCAGGCCGGCGTGGATGGTCATGTAGTCCACGCCCTGCGCGGCCTGCTCGTCGATCACCTCCAGCATCAGGTCCGCCGTCAGGTCCTCGATTCGCCGGACGCGCGTGAGCGCTTCGTAGATGGGCACCGTGCCCACCGGCGCGGGCGAGTTGCGGATGATGGCCCGGCGGATGCCTGGAATGTCGCCGCCGGTGGAGAGGTCCATGACGGTGTCGGCGCCATACTTCACCGAGTAGCGGAGCTTCTCCAGTTCCTCCTCCACATTCGAGACCACCGCGGAGTTGCCGATGTTGGCGTTGATCTTGCAGCGCGAGGCGATGCCGATGGCCACCGGCTCGAGATTCGGGTGGTGGATGTTAGCGGGGATCACCATTCGCCCGCGCGCCACCTCGGAGCGCACCAACTCCGCTGCCAGGCCCTCGTGGCGCGCTACGAACTCCATCTCTTCGGTCGTCACGCCTTGGCGCGCGTAGCGCATTTGCGTGCGGATGGGATCGTCCTTGCGCTGCGCTATCCACTCGGTTCGCATCTTGGTCTCCAGGCGCCCGGTTGCGAGGGCCACGCGGAGCGGGGCCGCGTTCTTATTAGCAGTCTACTATGTCTGTGCGGCCCGGATCGCGCCCCGGGCTTCCCGCAATCCGTCCGTAAGCCGGGGCGGCTGTTGTTGTGGCGCGCGCTTCAGCGTGCAGCGTCGGCTTCAGCCGACGTCTGGCCGAACGCTTCCCGACCCTATCCCCGCACTCGCCCTGCGTCGCCAGGAGTGGCGACGCGGCAGGCAGGAGTGCCCGCGCTACGGCGAGCGCCGGGGCACCCGCTGGGTGGAGGCCGCATTCCAACGCGCCGCCCCAGTCTCCTGAGTCCGTGCCCGCTGCGCATTCTTACGGACGGATTACGGGCTTCTGGATGGCAGGGTCCGGATTGGGCGCGCCACTTCGCAGGGGAAGCCTTCTGGAAAAGTCGGATCAGCCGATGAGGTTGATTTCACCGATGCCGCCGGTGACGTGAACGCGGACGGTGACCGGGGACTTGCCGTACATCTCGTTCACGTACTCGTGGCCGCTCCGGGTGAGCCCGCTGGCGTTGACCCCGCCAATGCCGCCCGAGGCGTGCACCCGCACACCGACCTGGCGTGGCAGCCGGACCGTCGCCTGGCCAACCCCGCCACGGACGGTTGCTTCCAGGTCCTTGTCCCAGGGGCCGGTCAGGTCCACGTTGATCTCGCCGGCCCCCAGATCGACCTCCAGCCGGGTGAGCGCCGTCCCGGACAGCTTCATCACTACCTGGCCGGCTCCGAGGTGGACGCGAAGGTCGGTGGCCGAGTGGTCGTTGAGCCGCAGCTCCCAGCGGTGGGTGTGCTTGCCCAGCCCGCGCGAGGGCGGCTGGCGGACGCTGAGGTACCCGCGGCCGCCGCTGACGTCGTAGCGCACCTCGGGCCGCTCGCGACCGCTGTAAACGAAGTCGCCATCCAGCAGGCCCTCGGCGCCGCCATCGATGCGGAGCTCCCCGGCGCCCATCTCAATCCGGACTTCCGCCGAGCTTGCGCCGCCCAGACCGACGCTGCGCTTCTCGCGCGCTTCGGGTGAGTCGTACTCGGTGCAGCCTGTGGCGAACAGGGCTGCAACCGCGACCGACACCAGGCCAGCCTTCCTCACGCTCTCTGATACGAGCGATGGGGGTGGTTTGTTCCCGGCACCTTAGCCTCCGCAACGCAGTTTCCGGTTGAAGCCGCTCCGGCCGGCGTGTTGAAATAGGAGGTACCCACTTCGCCTGGAGGATCACCCGGTTGAATACTGCGATCCTGGCCCTGGAAGACGGAACGGTCTTCGAGGGCAGCAGCGTTGGTGCACCCACCGAGCGTTCCGGCGAAGTTGTTTTCAACACCGCCATCACCGGCTACCAGGAGATCTTCACCGACCCGTCCTACTGCGGCCAGATCGTCATCCTCACCTATCCGGAGATAGGGAACTACGGCGCAAACCGCTGGGACAGCGAGTCGGCCCGCCCCTACATTGAGGGTCTGGGCGTGCGCGAGTTCTCCTCGATGGCCAGCAACTGGCGCTCCGAAGAGGAGGCCAGCCGCTTCCTGGCCGCCGCCGGCATCCCGGTGATCAGCGAAATCGACACGCGCGCCCTGGTGCGCCACCTGCGCACCCGCGGCGTCATGCGCGGGGTGCTTTCGACGGTTTCGACCGACGCGCAGGCCCTCATCGAGAAGGCGCGCGGCATTCCCTCCATGGCCGGTCTGGACCTGGCCACCAGGGTGTCGACGCGCGAGCCCTACCAGTGGTCCAGCGGCGTAGACGCCTGCTCCCCGTCGCAGGACTGGGGCCCGGCGGCCGAGCCGGCCTTCCACGTGTTGGCCTACGATTACGGCATCAAGCACAACATCCTGCGCCGGCTGGTCCATATCGGCTGCCGGGTTACCGTCGTGCCCGCCCTCGCCGCCGCCGAGGAGGTGTTGACGCTCGAACCCGACGGCATCTTCCTCTCCAACGGACCCGGCGACCCCGAGCCGCTCACCGCGCAGATCGCCAACATCCGCCGGCTCATCGGCCGCAAGCCCATCTTCGGCATCTGCCTGGGCCAGCAGTTGCTCGGCCTGGCCCTGGGCGGGCGCACCTACAAGCTGAAGTTCGGCCACCGCGGCGCGAACCATCCGGTGCTGAACAAGCTCACCGGCCGGGTCGAGATCACTTCGCACAACCACGGCTTCGCCGTCGATCCCGAGTCGCTCAACCCGTCCGACGTGGAGCTGACGCACGTCAACCTGAACGATGGCACGCTGGAGGGTTTCCGCCACCGCCGCGAGCCCATGTTTTCGGTGCAGTACCATCCCGAGGCCGCACCGGGCCCGCACGACTCGCTCTACCTCTTCGAGGACTTCAAGCGCCTCATGGCTGAATTCCGGGGTGGCGAGGGAGGTAACCGCTAATGCCCCGGCGCGACGACCTCCACAAGATCCTGATCGTAGGCTCCGGCCCCATCGTCATCGGCCAGGCCTGCGAGTTCGACTACTCGGGCACGCAGGCCTGCAAGGCGCTCAAGGCCGATGGCTACCAGGTGGTTCTGGTCAACTCCAACCCGGCCACCATCATGACCGACCCGAACCTGGCCGACCGCACCTACGTCGAGCCGCTGAGCGTCGAGTTCGTCGAGCAGGTAATCGCGCGCGAGCGGCCCGACGCGCTGCTGTCGACCGTGGGCGGCCAGACGGGCCTGAACCTCTCCGTGGCGCTGGCCGAGGCGGGCGTGCTCGACCGCTACGGCGTCGAGCTGATCGGCGCGAAGATCGACGCCATCAAGAAGGCCGAAGACCGGCTGATGTTCAAGGACGCCATGCGCAAGATCGGCCTGGAGGTGCCGGATTCCAAGCTGGTCAACCGGGTCGAGGACGGCTTGGAGTACGCCGCGCGCATCGGCTACCCCGTCATCCTGCGCCCCAGCTTCACGCTCGGCGGCACCGGCGGCGGCATCGCCTACAACCGCGAGGACATGCTGGAGCTGCTCGGCCATGGCCTGGACCTCTCCCCGGTGCACGAGGTGCTGGTCGAGGAGAGCGTGCTCGGCTGGAAGGAATTCGAGCTCGAGGTGATGCGCGACCTGGCCGACAACGCCATCATCATCTGCTCGATTGAGAACTTCGACCCCATGGGCGTGCACACCGGCGACTCGATCACCGTCGCGCCGGCGCAGACGCTCACCGACCGCGAGTACCAGATGATGCGCGACGCCGCCATCCGCTGCCTGCGCGAGATCGGCGTCGATACGGGCGGCTCGAACGTGCAGTTCGCCTTCCATCCCCAGACCGGCCGCATGGTCATCATCGAGATGAACCCGCGCGTCTCGCGCAGCTCCGCGCTGGCCTCGAAGGCCACCGGCTTCCCCATCGCCAAAATCGCCGCCAAGCTAGCCGTGGGCTACCGGCTCGACGAGATTCCCAACGACATCACTCAGAAGACGCCCGCCTGCTTCGAGCCGACCATCGATTACGTGGTGGTGAAAATTCCGCGCTGGCAGTTCGAGAAGTTCCCGGGCTCGCAGGCCGTGCTGGGCACCCAGATGAAGTCCGTGGGCGAGGTGATGGCCATCGGGCGCACGTTCAAGCAGGCGCTGGCCAAGGGCCTGCGTTCGCTCGAGACCGGCAAGGCGGCCTCGGCCGAGGTCTACGACCGCGACCTGATCCCAGGCAAGCTCATCACGCCCAACCCCGACCGGCTCAGCTACCTCCGCTTCGCCTTCGAGTGCGGCTACTCGCTCGAGGAGGTCCACGAGTGGACGGCCATCGACCCCTGGTTCCTCGAGCAGGTCAAGCAGGCCGCCGAGCTCGAGCGGGAGCTGCAGGGCGAGACGTTGGAGACGGTATCCCGCGAGAAGCTGCGCCAGGCCAAGCGCGACGGCGTGGCGGACCGGCGCCTGGCGGCGCTATGGAAGGCCGACCCCGGCGCGGTGCGGAACCGGCGCAAAGAGCTGGGTTTGAGGGCCGTCTTCAACCGCGTGGATACGTGCGCGGCCGAGTTCGAGAGCTTCACACCGTACCTGTATTCGAGTTACGAGGGCGAGTGCGAGGCCGCCCCGTCGGATCGCAAGAAGGTAATGATCCTGGGCAGCGGGCCCAACCGCATCGGGCAGGGCATCGAGTTCGACTACTGCTGCTGCCACGCCTCCTTCGCGCTTCAGGAGTTCGGCGTGGAATCGATCATGGTC
>JBEKLW010000205.1:0-5462 GCA_050008815.1 Bryobacteraceae bacterium | reverse complement strand
AGCTTCTTGCCGAGCAGAGCCCCCAGAAAGTTGCCAGCGACGTTGAAAAGGCTGCTCAGCCAGGATGGCCCTCTCAGGATCGGCACATTCGTCATGCTGGCGGCGGGCTGGGCGCCCGGGCCCGCTCCCGGGCCCAGATTGTCCACGATCACGTGGCCAGGCTTCGCGGCCGTGAAATCCGGCTTGCCCTCCAGCATTGGGATGCCCAGCAGCTTGCCCAGAGCGCCGATGCCCCGCTGCATTTCCGCCTTGATGCTGCTGCGCAAGGTCTCCTGGCCCAGCTCCTGGAGCATCTTGCCGAAACTGGTCTTTTGGCCAGTCATCAGCTTCGCCAATTCGTCGGAGGTGCGGTCCACCGCCGAGGTCAGCTCCTCATAGAGGATGTTTCCGGCGCGTTTGGCGCTCACTTCCATGTCGGCGGAAAAGGCGCGCAATCCAGAGCGCATGGTCCCGATCGCGAGCTGCTCCTGCACGTAGAGGCGCAACCGGTCCATTCCGAGGTCCCGGAGCACCCGCGCCTGATTCACCGTGGCCTTGTGGCCGGCGACGATTGCGAGCACGGCGTCACGCTCCCGGTCCAGTTGGGCCGCCTCATCGCGATAAGAGTTCAACCGCTGGGCGACCTGCCTAATGATCGCGTACTGCCAGTCGGCCTCGTCCTTGGGCCGCTGGGTCGAGACCTCCTCGCGGTGGCCTGTGGCCGCCATCTCCTTGTACTCGTTCTCGCGGGCTTGCCGCCAGGCCGCTTCCGCGCCTTCCAACTCCGCGGCGCTCAGGGCTTGGACAGCCGCGGTCTGACGTTCGATCTTCGCGATATTCGCCGCCGTCTGGGTTCGGATCGTCGCGTAGTAGCGCTGGATCTGCATGATCATCACTTGAACGTCAGTTCCATGCTCGATCCCTTTCCTCCAGATTTCCAGGGCCCCGATCCGCCGGATTTCCTCTTCTCCCAACTTCTGCGCTTCCGTCAGCCGATTCTGCAGCGCAATCTCCTGCCCCAGCGAATAGACCGCCGCGGCTGAACCCGCCGCCCGTTGCGAATCGTACTCGGCGGTCGCGGCCGCGCGCAATCGCTCGACGCCGGCCACTTTGGTGGGATCCAGGTAGTCGCGCAATCCGGCCCTGGCCAGGATCTGCGTCTCGATCGCCGCAGTGCGTTGCGCCGCGAAGCCCTGGCCGATGGCCGCCGTAAGCATCCGCTGCGCGGCGATCTGCTGCTCGATCGAGCGGGTGGCCGTGTCCACTTTCTCGGCCCATTGCGTTTCGAGCTCGATCTTGGGCTTATCGGCCGCGTAGAACTGGACGAGTTGGGCCTCCTGTCCCGGCGACAGCCTGAGCCTGGGGCTGATGCGCCCCAACTGCTTGTTGACTTCCTCGATCGCTTTTTTCGCTTCGGCGAACCCACGAATGATGCCCTGCGCCGCTTCGGGCTGCCCAACCGCCAGCAGCCGGGCCCGCAGTATTTCCATCTGGGCGCCGATGTCCTTCATGCGCTCCTCGAACGGCCGCCCCAGCGCCGCGGCCTGGTGCGCGGCTTCGAGCGCTCCCTTTTTGACCTGGAGCGCCGATTGGGCCGCTTGCAAGGAAGTGCGCGTCATCATTTCCCGAAGGGCCGTCGCCGCGGCATGTAGCTCGTGGATGCGCACAGCCGTATCCTCGGAGGGCACGTTGCTGCGAACGATAGCCATCGCCTCGGGCGTTGTCCCTGGCGCTGCACCGGCCACAGCGGCCCCAAGCTCTCCGAGAAACGATGGGCCTGGTTTTTCCTTCAGCTTCGCATTTACGACATCCAGAGCCCCTTGGTACAGCGCGTGCAGACGGGCGTTCAGCTCCGCATTCAGCGCATCTCTTTCGGCCGAAGTTGTCGCTTGCGCCAATTTGGCCGAAATCTCGTCCGTCACCGACGCCACGGCCCCGCGCAGGCCTCCGAAACCGCTCTCGCCTCCGAACAACTTCCGAATATCGTCGGTACTGGCCTCGCCGATCAGATTCTTCCAGAATCCGACCTCATGCTCCTTCATCACCCTGTCGATCGCGACCAGGTCCCGATCGAGCGAGTCCGCCAGCTTGTCGGCCGCAGCCGCAGCCTCGAGCAGCGCCAGCTTCAATGTGTTTTCGCGCCGGCCCTCGAGCTTGGCGATGTCGCTCTCCAGGCGCGCGTTGGCCACCGCCAGTTGGTCGTTGGTCATGCGCAACGGAGCGTTCATTTCGCGGAACGCACCCGCCGCCCGCTCCGGCGCCGTCGCCAGATCCTTGAAGAATTTCACCAACTTCGCGGCCGTCTCGCCGATCGCCACACCCAGCAGCACGGGCCCGACTATGTTGAACGCCGCCGTGAGCGCGGGGCCCAGATGCAGCGTCGTTTCGAGAAAATGCGCGACGGCCCGCTCGTTACCCATGACGTTGCCTTGCAGCATCCTCACCGTCGAGCTGGCTTCGACTAGGCTGGACTTGCCAACGTTACCGAAGTCCCGCACCGCCGCCTTAGCTTTCGTCACATCTGCGACGAAGCCCCCACTGCTGGCCTCAAACCGCAGCGTTACCGTGCCCGCTGATCTTCCCATGACCCTCTATGCCTCCTTCGGCAGCCCCCACTTCGCTTGGAACTCCATACACCGGCGGCAACCTCACCGCTTCCGCAACGGTGGACGCACCGGCCGACTCCAATCCGACCGTAACCGCGCCAATACCTCTGGCGAAGGCGGCAGGACAGGCATACCAGGTCGCGCATCCACGCCATCGAACAGGGTCACAACCGGCAGCACTCCCGCGTTACTCTTCGAAATGCCGTTGAACACCAGCGCTCCGCACGCATCCAATCGCGCTCGTCCGCAATGAACAAATCGCGCAGCGCGCAGCGCGGAGGTGTAACAGGATCCGCCTGGCGGCGGGTTGAGGATGCGGACATGATTGGACATTCTTTCTTTCAGCCGCGGCGCGGCGCGGGCGTCAATGCCCGTCACATGCGAATGGTCGAGAAGCCGGGGGATGCCTGGCCTGTGAACCGTAGCAGACCAGCTGAAGGCGCATCCCCCGGTCCCGGGGCCACAAGAGGGGGAGGAAAGTACCCCAGCCTGGCGGCGCCGGAAAAGCGGTCTAGAACACGTTCTGAAGAAGCGCCTGGGCGCGATGGCCGATGTCGAGCGAATTGGAATCGTAACGAGCGAACCCGAGGAAAGCGACCTGGCCGAAGTCGGCAAAGCGTTCGCTGAGCCGGAGGACCGAGAGCTGCTTCACTCTTCGTATCGCGTGCTTGCTCAAGTCCCCGAAAATCATCGTCCGCCTGGTGACGGTCGGCGAGCTGGGAACCGTCTGGAGCTCGTCCATGTCGTTGTTGATGAGGTACGGATAGCCGTTGACGGTTGCGGGGCTGCCCTCGCGCGTGCCCTCCTGCCACAGCAACGGGCGCCCGAATTTGTCTTTGACCTTCTTCAGGGCCTTCAGGGTGGCGTCGTTCATCATGTACCGTCCGCGCGGTCTGTACACCGGATCCACGGCGTGCTCCAGGTTCGTAAGATCGTCGGAGCCGATGGTGTTGGCCCCGCCCACGCCGTCGTTCGAGAAGCAACCGACCGCGGTAACGATGTTTCCGCCGGCGACAATCGCCGGCACGATCCCGAAGGGTTCCACCGTGCCGACTCCGATCGTGGTTTTCGTGTTGACGATGCGGCCCAGCCGGCGCCCGAACTCGGTGGCCAGGAAGGATTCGATATCGAAGGCGCTGTCTTGCAGCAGCTCGATGGAAACCTTGACCAGCTTGGTCGAGTACTTCCAGGCGCCGAACATCACCATTTGCAGGTTCACGTCCTGCGTGGTGACCGGGGCATTTTCGTTGATTTGCTCGCCGACCTGGCTGGTGTCGTCCGCGGCCGGATACGGCAGCGGCTGGCCGGTGTCGGTATCGAGCAGGAAGGGCATCCCCTCACCACCATCGAGCATGGGGCCGTAGTATTTCAGAGCGTCTTCGACCTCCTTGACGAAGCCGACCGGAACGAAAAAGCCGGCGGTCGCACCCGGATAGGCGCCCATGCCGCCGGTCCCCATGTCGCGGTGTTCCGCGAGCAGTGCCCGCTGCTCGGCTCGCATTTCGGCTCCGCCCAACCGAAGATAACTTTGGAACGCCGCGCGGAACTCCTTGGTTTCCTGGCTCTCCGAACCGGAGTAGCCAAGCGAATCATGCGGCGGCGGGCCTAAGGGCGGCGCCCCGTACTGCTTCCCACGAACTTCCAACTTGCTCATTGTTGCTCCTTCGATCTCCTCAATTTCTTCGTTCAGGTCCGCAATCTCGGTGACCAGGCCGTCGAAACGCTTCCAATCTGAGAACGACGGGAAGCCGCCCCTGGCCAGCGACCGAGCTTGGTCCATAGTTTCGGCGCGCCTCTCCCGAAGTGTCCGATTTTGCTGCGTTGGCATAAACTTAACCTCCAAAAACTGCTTCAAGACTTGCGATTTTCCGGGCGCGCTTACCCAACGGTCACGGGGCCGGCGCCGTGGGGCTTTTCAATCCCCTATCCCCTGAATCCCCTTTGTTTTCAACGGGTCGAGTATCGCCTGACCCCTTGCAGCGCCCTGCGCGCGTCCCTCAGCCTTCAAAGCAGCTCGCCGAAACGCGCCGGATTCACGAAGAAACGGCAGGGTTCTGACCGAATCTCTACCATCTCGATCCAGTTTGTAGAGATTCCAGCTTTGCGAGCCGACCCTCGGAGATTGCAGGCGCCTGCAAAGAAAGCGCGGCGCCGCGCGGCCAGGAGCGAAAAGTAAGGTTGTGTCGCGTGTGCCGCGTCACGCCTTTCTCTAGCTCATATAGAACACGCATTGTGGTACATGCACCCGCCAAGTCGTTCCCAATATCTAGTAGATAGAGCGTATTATTATCACAAGTCGTCACAAGCACTTAAAGATAACAGAATCAGTGACTTGGCTGGTGACGACCCTGTAGCAAATTTGCGACGTGTGACGCACATAACAATCTGCGTTTGTCGCATATCTAACATTCTGGCAACAGGCGTGCACCTTCCCAGGTGCGCGCCTGCTTTCCGTTCACGTCGCGCCGCGAGCGGCTGGTTCGCAGCCCCGCGGCCTTCAGCGCCTGGCAGAAGGCGGATCGCCCAAGGGCCGGCAACTGCCGTTCAGACGCCCAGGTCAAATAAGCGGCCCGCATCGCGCGCGACGTGGCCCAACCCTGATAGATCCGCTCGGTGCGCGCCTCCAGGAACTCGCCCACGTCGGCGGGCTGGGCCTCGGGCGCTGGAGCGATTGGCGGTGCCGTCTGGCGCGTCTGGTCTTCCGGCAGAGGCACGCCTGCTGCGATTGCCCGGTCGGAAAGCAGCGCCGCCACTTCCGCGAGTTCGGCCGGATCTCCGCGCGCGGCGGCAAGCACCCCTATTGCACTCTGCGGATCCCTGCGAGCGCGGTGAAGCGGTTCTTGAAGGAACGGAAGCGATGAGTGACGCGCCTCACGT
>JBEKLW010000204.1:0-5520 GCA_050008815.1 Bryobacteraceae bacterium | reverse complement strand
GAAGTGGAGGATAGCACTTCGCCGCTGCGCAGCGCCGAAACTTCGATCGACGGGAAGGAATGGAAGGACCTGCTTTCCGACGACGGGATTGTGGATTCCCGAAAAGAGACCTTTACGGTAAGGCTTTCTAAACTGGTCGCCGGCGAACACGCCGAGCGCTATGGCAAAAGCGGACAGCCGGGCGTTCATTCCGAGCTCTTCAAGAAATCCGCGACCGCCCGGGCGCACACCGCGCAGACTGTCGGGAGGGCGGGGTCCGAGCCGATGTCGGTCGTATACTTCCAGCATCGCTCACACTTGAGACCGGCGGCAGGGCCGATCTCGACCGAGAGATCCTCCCCGCCCGGCTCCAGCGCCACCTGCGAGACGATGAAAAGCCCCGGCAGCTCGGAGGCGTACTCCTCGAGCAGGGGCAGCAAGCCCCCGTCGGCGCGGAGGGTCACCCGCGCCTCGAGCGACGAACCGATGTGCTTGCTCTCGCGAGCCGTCTCGAGGCTCTTGAGCACGCTCTCGCGGACCTCAATGAGACGGTCCCGGTGGGCCATGCGCTGGCGCTTCGATTCGGACAGGCCGGAGGTGAGCTCCTCCGGCTCGGGGAAGAGGCCGAGGTGGACGCTCTCCGGCGCTCCGGCGGGTTTCCGCAAGTGTTGCCAGACCTCGTCGGCGGTGTAGCTCATGAGCGGCGCGACCAGCCGCACCAGCGCGTAAGCCAGGCGGTGGACGGCGGTCTGAGCGCTGCGGCGCGACTTCCAGGCGGCGGCGTGGGTGTAGAGCCGGTCCTTGATCACGTCGAAGTAGATGGCGCTCAGGTCGATGGTGGCGAAGTCGTACACGGCGCGGTAGATGCGATGGAAGGCGAAGTCCTCGTACCAACGCCGGCAATCGCGCACGAGCTGCTCGGCGCGCATGAGGATCCACTGGTCCAGCTCCAGCAACTCGTCGGCGGGGACGGCGTCGCGCGCGGGGTCGAAATCCGAGAGGTTGCCGAGCGCGTAGCGGAAGGTGTTGCGCAGCTTGCGATAGGCCTCGGAGAGGCGCTTGAGGATCATGGGCGAGATCACGATGTCGTCGGTGAACTCGGCCGAGGAGACCCACAGGCGGAGGACGTCGGCGCCGTACTGCTGGATCAGCTCCTCCGGCTCGATGAAGTTGCCGAGGGACTTGGAGAGGGCGCGGCCCTGCTCGTCGAGCGTGAAGCCGTGCGTGGCGCACTGGCGGTAGGGAGCGGAACCCCGGATGCCGGCCCCGACTAGCAGCGAGCTGTGGAACCAGCCGCGGTACTGATCGCCGCCCTCGACGTAGAGGTCCGCGGGCCAGGGCAGGCCGTTGGCCGGCGTGAGCACGGCCAAGTGGCTGGAGCCGGACTCGAACCAGACGTCGATGATGTCGGTCTCCTTGCGAAACTGCGCGCCGCCGCAGTGGGGGCAGCACACGCCCTCGCCGATCAGCTCGGCGGCCGTGCGCTCGTACCAGACGTCGGCGGTGTGCTGCTCGAACAAGGCGACCACGCCGTCGAGCACGCGGCGGTCGGTGAACGGCTGGGAGCACTTCTCGCAGTAAAAGACGATAAGCGGCACGCCCCAGACGCGCTGGCGCGAGATGCACCAATCGGGGCGGCTGGCGATCATGTTTGAGATGCGCTCCTCGCCCCAGGCCGGCATCCACTTCACGGCGCGGATGAGCTCGAGGGCGCGCTGGCGCAAGTTGTTCCGCTCCATGCCGATGAACCACTGCTCGGTGGCGCGGAAGATGGTGGGGTTGTGGCAGCGCCAGCAGTGCGGGTAGCTGTGCTCGAGCTGCTGCTGGCCCAGGAGCGCGCCCTGCTGTTGAAGGATCTCGACGACGAGCGGGTTGGCCTCCCAGACGGTCTTGCCCAGAAGCGCGCGGGGCAGCGTGCCGGCGGCGCCCTCGGCCTCAAAGAAGCGGCCGGCGGCGTCCACCGGGCAGTAGGTCGGGATGCCGTACCTCTGCGCCGTGACGCAATCCTCCTGACCGTGGCCGGGCGCGGTGTGAACGGCGCCGGTACCCTGGTCGAGCGTGACGTAGTCGGCCAGCACCCCCACCGAGTCGCGCTCGATGAAGGGATGGCGGAACACGGCGCCCTCGAGCCGCGCGCCTGGGACGCGCGCGAGAGTCTTGACTTCCCCCCAGCCGCAGGCGCGCGCGGTCTGCTCGACCAAGTCGGCCGCCACCAAGTAGACGCCGCCGCCGGCTTCCACGGCTGCGTACTCGTAGCGGGGATGGAAGGCGATGGCCAGATTGGCCGGGATGGTCCAGGGCGTGGTCGTCCAGATGAGGCCGTAGACCGGGCGGCCCACGAGAGCCGGGTCGAGGTTCGCCGGGTCCGAGACCAGCGGAAAGCGCACCCAGATGGACGGGCTGGTGTGGTTCTCGTATTCCACCTCGGCCTCGGCGAGCGCCGTGCGGCAGTGCACGCACCAATTGACCGGCTTGAGGCCCTTGTAGACGTAGCCCTGGTCCAGAAACTCGACGAAGGCGCGCGCGATGGCGGCTTCGTAATCGGCCGTCATGGTCAGGTAGGGCTGTTCCCAACGGCCGAGCACGCCCAGGCGGCGGAAGCCATCGCGCTGGATGTCCACCCACTTGCGCGCGAACTTCCGGCACTCTTCGCGGATCTCCAGGACGGTCATGCGCGCCTTGCGCGGGCCCAGCTCATTGTCGACGCGGATCTCGATGGGCAGGCCATGACAGTCCCAGCCGGGCACATAGGGGGCATCGAAGCCCGCCATGGTCTTGGACTTGACGATGAAGTCCTTCAGGACCTTGTTGAACGCGGTTCCGGAGTGGATGCGGTTGTTGGCAAAGGGAGGGCCGTCGTGGAGGACGAACATGGGACGGCCGGCCCTGGCTTCCCGGATGCGGTCGTAGAGTCCGGCTTCGTCCCAGCGGGCCAACATCTTCGGCTCGTTCTGCGCCAGGTTGGCCTGCATCGGGAAACTGGTCCTGGGCAGATTGAGAGTCTTCTTCAGATCGACGCTGTGCTCATGCATTTGAGGAAGAGACCATTATAGCGGGCGGGGTTGCGGCGGCCCGGAACATCCGCGGCTCGCGGCGCGCCATTCATAAGCGGGGCCGTAGCCCGATCTTCTCACACGCCTTCGGCTGCGGCTGGCGGGAGGTCGGAGCCGAGTACGTGCTGGTCAAGCGCGGGCAGGGCTTCGAGCGGCGTCCGGTGGAACTGGGCCTGCGCACGGCGACCACGGTCGCTGTGCTCTCCGGAGTGCGCGCGGGCGAGCAGGTCGCGCTCGGCGCGGTGAAGTAGGCCAGGCCGCATTTCTGGTGGTGGGTCAGTTTCCGATTTGCTGACTTCTCGGCCATGTCGCACCCACCTAGCCTAGGCGGCAAAGGCTCTTCGTCGGTGTGATCACCCGGCACCCGCAGACTCGTACACGATCCACGCAGTGCTCAAATTGCGCACATTCCGGATATAACGGAGGTCGAAGGCAATTCTTCGGTACTCTGAGCCAGGAGCCTCGGAAAGATCGTGGGCGTTAGGCGGAGCGGCTGTTCCCCTAAAAGAAACCACCACGCGGCGACCAGACCAGGCAACGGATTCCCCACTTCTCAATGATAGTAAACGCCGGCTCCGGCAGCCGCTTGAACACGCAGCGGGCTTGCTGTACGGCCTGTTGGGCGACGTCATTGAAGAGGCGTGCTAGAGCGTTGACGTCGACTCCGGCGAGGTTAGTGTGGTTCGTCCGAACCAGGATGTTGCCGATAAGTCGGCTCGCAACCGCAACGAAGATCGTCCCAGCTAACTGTTTGAATTCCCTCCGATCTTGCTCTGCACCCAGAAGGTGCGGAGCCACAAGGGCTTCAGGCGAAACTGTGTTGAAAACTGCGATGAGTGTCGCGACACCGTCGCCGGCACCAGTTTCGTGCAGAATCTCCTCGCACTCGAATCCATATTCGTTAAAGAACTGTTGTTCTTCTCTAGGCGGAAGAATGGACGTGAAGCATGCGACCATTCCGCCGTCAACACCCACAGTTAATCCGCCGTCCCGGCCGAAGCTGATAGGGTAGGCGAGAGCAAGTCGGCCGCTCAGATCGCGGTGCGGATGGTTGTACCGCCCGAAAAGCGTCAGGGAGTTGTTAAGTGAGTCTAGGGCTGGTTGATCAATTCCGTCGCCCGCTAATGTTAGTGGACTGTGGAACGGAGGTGCCTGGGTGTCGTTGAGTTCGAAACCCGCACGGGAGAGGAGGAGTTTGCAAACTTCCTGCGCCTCCGCGTCGTTCATCGGCAACAGCGCCGACGTGTCATAGGCGTGGGCGGCCACTAACGTCCTGAACGCGGTGCTCGCATTGATCAGGCATGCATAGGGCACCACAGCGTGAGTCTTTAGCAGATTGAACAGCGGGTCCGCTGAAACGAATGTTGTGGTCGCGCGGAACGCTCTTGAAAACGACGAGTTCTCTCTCAGCAACTCGCGCAGCGGCTCTTCTGAAAGCGCCGGTTCTGACGTGATGTTCAAGACTCCGGCAGTCCCGTGGTAATTGCGCGGCAGCAGCACTGCAAGACGGTCTTCCACGGGCAGTGGGTAGATCTCGACCCGCTCGCGGAACATCGCGGCTTTCGCCGGATCGATTCCGTGGAACGGGTCGCTGCTGCTGGCCATGGTGAGAATGAGGTTTGTTGGATTAAACTCCGGGCAATGCTCGGCCAAGGCCGCACCCACGACCACGGTGTTTAAGACCATGTTTAGGACATTACCGCCGTTCTCAATGGCGGTTTCTGGCGTGGCCTTAAATACTTCGAGCGTCTCCCGCGGACCGTCATAGCTCCTGAGCCCAAGTGACAGCTCTAGCCCGATTGTCTGGCGGAGGTGAGTGTGCTCCGCAGGTCCCAGCGCCCCACCGGAAAGCTCGAAGATCACGTTCCCACTTTTGCGTACGGCCCGAACGGCGAGATCACAGCTCACCTTCTCCTTCTTATCTGACATGAACCCCTGTTTGACCAGAAGGGCCCATAGTTCGCCGACCTCGCGAGCCGCCTCATCGAGCCCTGCTGCCACATGGATATCCCTCACGACTTGCGCCACGAACGTGATATGGGGCACTCGTCCCTCCGTCGTTGGAAGTGCCGTAGCCATTTGAGCCTCCTTCGCCTGTCCAGACTAGCACTTTAGGACTCTCTAATCGAGATTCAATCCCGGTGCTATCGCTCCCGTGAATTCTGCTGTGTCGCCGGTCGTGGTGAGGAAAGCGGGCTGGCCCGCGGCGTAGGGGCCGATCATGATCGGCCCCTACGGGAGCCGGATTGTGACCAGGTGCTGGCCGCGCGGGAGCAAGAGGACGTGGGCCGAGGCGCCGGGCGCCAGCTCGAGCGCCGCCGGCACGCTATCCACCTCGAAACTGGCGGCGTGCTGGTCGTGCCACCAGCGCCAGTGCTCCTTCCGTTGCTTCTGGCGGCGCTCGGAGGACTATCTGTGGCGGTCGTACTGCTCTGCTTGATACTCGTGGGACGTGCGATCGTGATCCCGGTGTCGGTCACGATCCCGA
>JBEKLW010000203.1:0-5532 GCA_050008815.1 Bryobacteraceae bacterium | reverse complement strand
ACTGCAACGCTCCCGCGGGCGCCACCACCCTGGCTGAGCAGCGGGCGGCGGATGGCGAGCGCGAGCCGTTGAAGGTGCGTTTCTGGGGCGTCGGCAACGAATCCTGGGGCTGCGGCGGCAACTTCCTTCCCGAGGACTATGCGACCGAGTATCGCCGCTACTCGGCGTGGCTGCCGGGCTACGGCATGCGGCTGTCCCTGGTTGGCTCTGGGCCGAGCGGGGGCGATGTCGAATGGACGCGGCGGTTCTTCAAGAAAGCGGCCGAGGGCGGCGTGCTCCAAGGCATGTGGGGCTGGGCTCTGCACCACTATTCCTGGAACGCCAGCGGAGGACGCACCACCGAGTGGCTCCGGGGCAAGGGCGACGCTCTGAAATTCGACGCCGAACAGTACTACGAGATCCTGCGCGAAGCCAACCTGATGGAATCGTTGATCAAGGCGCACTGGGGCGCGATGGGAGAGTCCGACCCACGGCACGAAGTCAAGCTGGTGGTGGATGAGTGGGGCGCCTGGTACGCCTCCGGCACCGAGCCGTTTCAGGCGGCTCTGCTCGGCCAGCAAAGCACCATGCGCGATGCCGTGCTGGCCGGCCTGACGCTGGACACTTTCAACCGCCACGCCGACAAAGTGGCTCTGGCCGCCATCGCGCAGCTCGTCAACTGCCTGCAGTCACCGTTCCTGGCGCACGAGGACAAGTTCTGCCTCACACCCACCTATCACGTTTTCGCCATGTACGCCGCGCACCAAGGCGCGCAATCCGTCCGGACGGTGTTCACGGCGCCTGAAGTGAAGTACGCGAGGAACGCGCAGCCGGCCACGCTGCCCGGGCTGGCCGGCTCGGCGTCGCTCAGCGGGAAGCAGTTGACCCTGACCGTCACCAATCCGAGCCTGGACCAGGTGCGCGAGGCCGAAATCGCCGTCCGCGGCGCGACGGTAAGCGCGGTGCGGGCCGTGACCTTGGCCGCCAGCGATGCCCACGCGCACAACAGCTTCGAGGCGCCCCGAGCGGTGGAGCCGAAGGCGGAGGCCCTCTCCCTGCGCGGCTCGGCTCTGGTGCACCGGTTCCCCCCGGCATCGGTCACGAAACTGGAGATCACACTCGGGCAGGGTTGAGCTGCACAGCCGTGATGATCCCGCGCGTCTACCTGCCTTAACCCGGATGTTCGTGCGATGCGTCGAAGGATGTGGCGGAGCGCAGGCTGACGATGTAGGCTGGGAGTCGCACACGCCTGGTGGAGAGTCACAGCCGGGCCTGGGCTTCGAGGAGGTCGGTGATGAGTGAGTTGCCGGAATCAGGGCGCCTGAGCCGGCGCCGCTTTGCGGCCCTGGCGGCGGCCGGGAGCGCATCCGGCGCTCTGTGGGCGCAGGCTGTCCCGCAGACTGCAGGCACTGAGGGTGCCGCCGCGGCTCCCCCGCGCAGGGGCACGCAGCCGCCAGCGGCTCCTTTTCAAGAGATGCTCTCCTTCACGCGAAAGGAAGCGCCGGTCAAGGTGCGACACTTCCCGCCGGTCCAGGTTCGGTTGACGGCCGGCCCGTTCCAGGAGGCGCAGGAGGATAACCGCGGCGTCCTGCGGCGGCTGCCTGCCGACCGGCTGATTCACAACTTCCGGGTTAATGCCGGCCTGCCGTCGCCGGCCGAGCCTCTGGGCGGCTGGGAGAAGCCGGACTGTGAGCTGCGCGGCCACTTCACGGGCCATTTCCTGTCCGCGTGCGGCCTCATGTACTCCGCCACGGGTGACCAGGAGATCAAGGCCAAGGGCGACCACATCGTGGCCGAGCTGGCAAAGTGCCAGCAGAAGCTTGCCGGCGGCTACCTCAGCGCATTCCCAACCGAGTTGTTCGATAGGTTGAGCGCGCGCAAGGAGGTGTGGGCGCCGTTCTACACGATCCACAAAATCATGGCGGGCATGCTCGACATGTACCAGCACTGCGGCAACCGCCAGGCGCTCGAAGTGCTCCAGGGCATGGCGGACTGGACCGACAAGTGGAGCGCGCCGTTTCCCGAGCCGCACATGCAGGACATTCTGAACACCGAGTACGGCGGCATGAACGAGATCCTCTACAATCTCGCCGCGGTCACCGGGGATGACCGTTACGGGAGAGTCGGGGACCGGTTTACGAAGAAGCGCTTCTTCAATCCGCTCGCGCTGCGGCGCGACGAGCTGCGCGGATTGCACGTCAACACGCATGTTCCGCAAGTGATCGGCGCGGCGCGGCGTTATGAGCTGACGAGTGACCGGCGTTTCCGCGACGTCGCGGACTACTTCTGGTATGAGGTGACGAGCGCGCGGGCTTACGCCACCGGCGGCACCAGCAACAACGAAGGCTGGCTGGTGGACCCCGGCCAGCTTGCGGCTGAGCTCGAGCGCGGCGCGAACACCGCCGAGTGCTGCTGCGCCTACAACATGCTCAAGCTCACGCGCCAGCTTTACGCCTGGACGGCTGATCCGCGGTATTTCGACTACTACGAGCGCACCTTGCTCAACCACCGGCTGGGCGCGATCGAGCCTAAGACCGGCGCGACGATCTACTATCTCTCGGTCTTTCCCGGCGCCTGGAAGACGTTTAACTCGGAGTACGATTCCTTCTGGTGCTGCACCGGCACCGGCGTGGAGGAGTTTTCCAAGCTGAACGACAGCATCTACTTCCACGACGACGACGGCATCTATGTGAACCTGTTTGTTGCTTCGGAAGTGAACTGGCCGGAGAAGGGCGTCCGGATCCGGCAGGAGACGAAGTTCCCCGACGGGCAGATGACGGCTCTGGTGGTGAGCGCGGACAGGCCGGTGCGGATGACGATGCACATCCGCGTGCCGTCCTGGCTGACCTCGGGCGGCTCGGTGAGAATCAATGGCAACACCGTTGGAGCATTCTCGGGTCCGGGCAGCTATCTGAGTCTGTCGCGGATCTGGAGGAACGGCGACCGCGTGGAGATGGCTCTTCCCATGCGGCTGCACGTCGAGGCGATGCCGGACGACCCGGCGGTGCGGGCAATCCTGTACGGACCGCTGGTGCTGGCGGGCAGACTGGGATCGGAGGGGCTGACGAAGGAGATGATTGTGGGCCGGATGGGTCCGGAGGTGCGGAAGCTGCCGATGAAGGTGCCGGCGTTCCACGCTCCCGGCGCCGACCCGTCGGCCTGGATCAAGCCCGCGGACGGCGAGGCCCTGGGGTTCCGGACCGTTGGACAAGAACGGAACGTGACGCTGGTTCCATTCAACAGGTTGTTCGGCGAGCGTTATTCCATTTATTGGCAGGTTTCCTGATCCTGACGATGCCGCGGCTGCGCCTTACGCCGGAAGGCTGTAATCCGTCCGTAAGAACGCGCGGCCCCCACTTCGTGGCGCGAACTTCAGTTTGCAGCGTCGGCTTCAGCCGACGTCTGGCACAACGCATCCCGGGCTTGTCCCCGCACTCTCCCTGCGCCGCCAGAAAGCCACCGCCCCGCCGGACTGCGGCAGAGGGGATAAACTCTCAGGTATGCGTGAAAAGGTGCGTTGGGGAATCCTGGGCGCGGCCAAGATCGCGACCGCGAAAGTGATCCCGGCGATGCAACACGGCCGGTATTCGGAGATCGTCGCCATAGCCTCGCGCGACCTCGACAAGGCCCGCAGCGCCTGCGCCGAACTCGGTGTTCCCAAGGCGTACGGCTCCTACGAGGAACTGCTTGGGGACCCGGATGTGGACGCCGTGTACAACCCGCTTCCGAACCACCTGCACTTGCAGTGGTCGGTACGGGCGGCCGAGGCCGGCAAGCACGTGCTGTGCGAAAAGCCGCTGGCCATGAGTGTCGCCGAGTGCCGCGCGCTGATTGCAGCCCGCGACCGGACCGGCGTGAAGATGGGCGAAGCGTTTATGGTTCGCACCCACCCCCAGTGGCTGCGGGCCCAGGAGTTGGTGCGCTCCGGGGAGATCGGCGCGCTGCGCGCCGTCATGGGCGCTTTCAGCTTCTTCAATCGCGACCCGCACAACATTCGCAACATCCTCGAATACGGCGGGGGTGCATTGATGGACATCGGCTGCTATCCGATCCAAACCTCGCGGTTGATCTTCGGCGAGGAGCCCGCTCGCGTGGCCGGCCTGGTGGAGCGCGACCCCGAGTTGGGCGTGGACCGGCTCAGCTCCGCTCTGCTCGATTTTCCTTCCGGCCAAGGCGTGTTCACTTGCGGCACACAGCTCGTGCCCTATCAGCGCATGCAGATCTTGGGAACGCGTGGCCGCATCGAGATCGAGATTCCCTTCAACGCGCCGCTGGACCGCACCTGCCGCCTGCTTGTGGACAACGGCGCCGACGTGTTCGGCGGCGGCATCACCGTGGAAGAGTTCCCCGTCTGCAACCAGTACGCGATTCAGGGCGAGCGGTTCTCCCGTGCGATTCTCGAAGACACTGAAGTGCCGACGCCTTTCGAGGACTCGATCCGCAACGTGGCCGTGATCGAGGCCGTCTTCCGGTCCGCTCGGACAAACGCGTGGGAGCAGCCGTCGTTTTGACCCGTATTCTTCACCAGCCGCCGGCGCCGGCCCAATTCGAACCGAACTTCGACGATGCGGCTTTCGTCATCTCAAAGGAGGAATCGCGTGCCCATTTCGCTGCCAGCACCCAGCCCGGACCATCCGCTTCAGCGCATACCAGGCGCCTTCTTCCCGGCGGCGGCGGTTTTGCTGCTGGTGTTGATGGGGGTCCTGGCCGGCGGCGCTGCTTTGCGCGAATCCGTCACTTTCGATGAAATGGCTCACATCGGCGCCGGTGTCAGTTACTTGCAGAAGCTCGACCTGCGCCTGAATGAGGAACACCCGCCGCTGCCCAAAGTGCTGGCTGCGTTGCCGCTGGTCATGCGCCGGACGCGCGCCGACTACTCCAGCGCCTCGTGGTCGGTCAGCCGGGAGTTCTTTCCCGCCTTCATGGGGCAGTGGGTTTTCGGCGAATGGCTTCTGACGCGCTGGAACGACACGGCCAGCACGCTGGCTTGGGCCCGGCTGCCCATGCTGCTTCTCACGCTGGCGTTGGGCTGGGTGGTCTACGCCTGCGCACGCCGTCTGGGGGGCGGCTGGGCCGGGCTGCTCTGCCTGAGCGTTTACGTCGCCTCGCCGGTCTTTCTCGCCTTTGGTCCCCTGGTGCACACAGACCTGGCGGTGACCCTGTTTTCCCTGCTATCGTTCTGGACCTTTGCGGACCTCCGGCAGGACCCCAGCCGCAAGAACGTGCTGCTGTTTGCCCTGACGCTGGCGGGCGCGCTGCTCTCGAAATTCACCGCCGGCATTTTGCTGTTCGCCTTCCCGGCGGTGGCTTTGAGTATGCGCTGGCGCGCCGTCCCGGGCCAGCCCGCCGCCAAACCCGAGGCGCGCGTCTGGCGCAGGCTCCGCTGGCGCGCCACCTTGAAGGGCATCCTCTGGGCCGCCGTTTTCGTCTACGCGTTCTACTTCATCTTTTCCTGGAATCAGCCCACGGACGCCCTGGACCGTCTGGGTCATGGTCCCGCCTGGGATCCTCTGCGCCGCCTCCTCATGCCGGCCTGGCTCTATCTGCGCGGGC